>NZ_QHHV01000181.1:0-39191 GCF_003947245.1 Actinoplanes sp. ATCC 53533
CTTCGACGGCCAGGCGTCGGTGTTCTGGGAGGAGCACGGTCCCTGCTACCGCTGCCTCTACCCCGAGCCGCCTCCGCCCGGCATGGTCCCGTCCTGCGCCGAGGGTGGCGTCCTGGGCGTGCTCTGCGCGTCGATCGGCTCGATCCAGGTCAACGAGGCGATCAAGCTGATCACCGGCATCGGCGAGCCGCTGGTCGGCAGGCTGATGGTCTACGACGCCCTCGAGATGGAATACCGCAAGATCAAGGTTCGCAAGGACCCGAACTGCGCGCTCTGCGGTGAGAACCCGACGGTCACCGACCTCCTCGAAGACTACGAGGACTTCTGCGGCGCGGTCTCCGAGGAGGCGCAGGAGGCGACCCTCAACGCGACGATCACGGCGCGCGAGCTCAAGGACTGGCAGGACGCGGGCAAGGACGTGTTCCTCGTCGACGTTCGCGAGCCCGCCGAGTACGAGATCGTCAGCATCCCGGGCGCGACCCTGATCCCCAAGGGCGAGATCCTCTCCGGCGAGGCGCTGGCGCGCTTCCCGCAGGACCGGCAGATCGTGCTGCACTGCAAGTCGGGAGTCCGCTCGGCCGAGGCGCTCGCCGCGCTGAAGGCGGCCGGCTTCAAGGACGCCGTGCACGTCCAGGGCGGCATCGTCTCCTGGGTCAACACGGTGGATCCGTCCCTTCCGTCCTACTGAGTCCGGCCAGCGGCCGCCGACCCGGGCCGGGTCGGCGGCCGCCTCGCTGTGCTGCGGACGGAGCGGACCTATTAGACAGTTGCCGAGACAGCGCAGCGGAAAGCGGATCTGAGCGGTAGCGTCTTTGATCGTGGTCGACATCGATGCCGCGGTCGGATACGTCGTAGCCCACGGCGACCCGGTAGAACGAGCCCGGCTCTCCTTCCTGCGCACGGGCACGATGCCGTCTGCCACCGCCCTTGAGCGGATCGAGAACGAGCAGACGTCGGCGGGCGGCTGGCCCGCCGCCGGCGACGGTTGGGTGCCGTCGGTCGACGCCACCTGCTTCCGGCTGGCCGAGCTCGACGACCTCGGCGGCCTGCACGGCCCCGCGGTGGAACGCGCGCTGGCCTGGCTGGCCTCCGTGCAGCGCCCGGACGGCACCTGGCAGGAGGCCGAGGCGCTGGCCGCCGAGGCGCCGCCCTGGGCGATGCCCGGTGACCCGGAGGCGACCCTCTACCTGACCTCCGTCGCGGGCTTCTGGCTCACCGTCGCCGAGGTCGAGGCGCACCCCCGCCACGAGGAGCCGGCCCGCTACGCGACGGTGCTGCAGGCGGCGGCCCGGTTCGTGGTCGGCCGGCTGCGCCCGGACGGCACCTGGCCGTCCTTCCTGGCAGCCGGCTGGCACGCCGCCGGGCTCCTGCACGAACAGCAGTTCTTCTACGAATCGGCGCAGGTGCAGCTGGTGCTCGGCGACCGGCTGCGCGGCATGTCCCCGGCGGACGCGGCGAACATGGCGGCGGCCCTGCGCCGGGTCAACCTCGGCGACGACTGGCTGCTGCAGAGCGCCCGCAAACGCCTGGGCGAGACGCAACGGACGGACGGCGGCTGGGACAGCGACGAGGGACCGCTGTTCGACGTGAACACCACGCTGATCGCCATCCGAGCCTGTCGACGAACGGCCTTCAACGCGCCGACCTGACCGTCAGCGGGTGTGGCCGTTGCCCGTGACGATGTACTTCGTCGAGGTGAGCTCCGGCAGGCCCATCGGGCCGCGGGCGTGCAGCTTCTGGGTGCTGATGCCGATCTCGGCGCCAAAGCCGAACTCGCCGCCGTCCGTGAAGCGGGTCGAAGCGTTGACCATCACGGCCGCCGCGTCCACTCGGGCCGCGAAGCGGCGGGCTGCCACCAGGCTCTCCGTCACGATCGCCTCGGTGTGGCCCGTGCCCCAGCGACGGATGTGGTCCAGCGCGTCGTCCAGCGAATCCACCACCGCGACGGCGATGTCGGCCGACAGGTATTCCTTGCCCCAGTCCTCCTGGGTCGCCGGCACCACGCCCTCGAAGCCCGCCACGCGCGGGTCGCCGTGCACGGTCACGCCCGCCGACACCAGCTCCTCGATCACCAGCGGCAGGAACGACTCGGCCAGCGCGGAGTGCACCAGCAGCGATTCCGCCGTGTTGCAGGTGGACAGGCGCTGGGTCTTCGAGTTCAGCACCACCCCGAGGGCCTTCTCCAGGTCCGCGTCCTCGTCGACGTACACGTGGCAGTTGCCGACGCCGGTCTCGATCACCGGGACCGTCGACTCCTCGACCACCGTCTTGATCAGCGACGCGCCACCGCGCGGGATCAGCACGTCGACCAGGCCGCGGGCGCGCATCAGATCCTTTACCGAGTCGCGGGTCGTCGCGTCCAGCAGCTGGATCGAATTCGTCGGCAGGTGCGAGTCGGCGACGGCCTTGCGCAGCACCGAGACGATCGCGGCGTTCGAGCTCTGCGCCGAGCCGGAGCCGCGCAGCAGCACCGCGTTGCCGGACTTCAGGCAGATGCCGGCCGCGTCCGCCGTCACGTTCGGCCGGCCCTCGTAGATGATGCCGACCACGCCGAACGGCACCCGGATCTGCCGCAGCTCCAGGCCGTTCGCCAGCGTCGACCCGCGCACCACGTCGCCGACCGGGTCGGGCAGGGCGGCCAGCTGCCGCAGGCCGTCGGCCATCGCGGCGACCCGCTCGGCGGTCAGCAACAGCCGGTCGATCATGGCCTCCGGCGACCCCGCGGTACGGGCGTTCTGCACGTCCACGGCGTTGGCGGCGACGATGTCGTCGGCGCGCTCGACCAGCCGGTCAGCCATCAGCAGCAGCGCGGCGTCCTTCTCGGCGCGGGTGGCGGTGGCCAGCTCGATGCCGGCGGACCGGGCCTCGGCGGCCTGCTGAAGCACAGTCATGGCGACTCCTCGATACTCGCGCCGTGACGGACGGCGACTGCTTCATCCTGCACCGCCGCGCCGCCGAAGTCATACCCGCCCCGGGTGTCCGGGCGGGCGCTCACAACAGAACCAGGTCGTCGCGGTGCACGACCTCGCGTTCGTAGCCCGGGCCGAGCGCCGCCGCCAGCTCCGGTGTGGAGCGGCCCAGCAGGGCCGGCAGCTCGACCGCATCGTAGTTGACCAGGCCGCGGGCGACCGGCGCGCCCGAGCCCGCGTCCACCAGGTCCACCGGGTCGCCCGCCGCGAACGAGCCGTCCACCGCGGTGATCCCGGCCGGCAGCAGCGACTTGCGCCGGGCCACCACCGCCGTCACCGCGCCCGGGTCCAGATGCAGGCGGCCGCGCGGCGACGTGGCGTGGGCCAGCCAGAACAACCGGGCCGTGGGGCGGCGCGCGGCCGCGTGGAACAGGGTGCCCACCTCGTCGCCGGCCAGGGCCGCCGCGGCCAGGGGCGCCGCGGTCAGCACCACCGGGATGCCGAAGCCGGTGGCGATCCGGGCCGCCTCGACCTTGGTCACCATGCCGCCCGTGCCGACGCCGGACCGGCCCGCCGCGCCGACCGAGATGTCCGCGAGGTCGGCCTCGTCGCGGACCACCGTGATGCGGCGGGCGGCCGGGGACGACGGGTCGCCCGTGTAGAGGGCGTCCACATCGGAGAGCAGCACCAGCAGGTCGGCCTGGACCAGGGCGGCCACCAGGGCCGCGAGCCGGTCGTTGTCGCCGAACCGGATCTCTTCCGTGGCCACCGTGTCGTTCTCGTTGACGATCGGCAGCGCGCCGAGGTCGAGCAGCTTCCGCAGCGTTCGGTAGGCGTTGCGGTAATGCGCGCGCCGGGTCACGTCGTCGACGGTGAGCAGGATCTGTCCCACGGTCAGCCCGTGCCGGGCGAAGCCGGCCGCGTACCGCCCGATCAGGAGCCCTTGACCCACCGAGGCCGCGGCCTGCTGGGTGGCCAGGTCGCGCGGACGCCGGCGCAGTTTCAGCGGGGCCAGCCCGGCGGCGATCGCGCCGCTGGAGACCAGCACCATCTCCCGGCCCTGGGTGGCGAGCCCGCCGAGCGCGTCGACGAGGGCGTCCACGCGCTGCTCGTCTATTCCGCCGGTCGCGGTGGTCAGGGAGGACGAGCCCACCTTCACCACGATCCGTCGCGCCCCGGTCACCTGTTCTCGCACCCGACCATTCTGCGCGCCGCGGCCTGCGCCGCCGGGGTGAGATCCCATATCGTGGCGTCGGTGACACCGCAGGAGTACGTCGAAGAGGTTCTCCAGCTCGTGGAGAGCATCCCGGTGGGTCGCGTCATGTCCTACGGGGCGGTCGCCGACGCGCTCGCGGACAGCTCGGGCCGCAACTCGGCGCGCCGGATCGGCACGATCATGGCCCGGCACGGCGGCGGCGTCCCGTGGCACCGGGTCGTCAACAGCGCCGGCCGGATGCCGCCCGGGCACGAGCAGGAGGCACGGCAGCGGCTCCTCAGCGAGGGCGTGCCGTTGAAGGGGGAGCACGTGGACATGGCCCGAGCGAGCTGGACGCCCTGATGGAGACCGGACAGCCCAGCCGCACAGCGTTCAGCGCGGCCCGCTACCGCGCGGCACACCAGGTCATCGAGGGCGGCGAGATCTTCGGCGACCCGCTGGCCGTACCCATCCTCGGGGTGCCGCCGGACGCCGAGCAGGCGCCGGACCGCCGGGGGATGCGCCTGTTCATCGCCGCCCGGAGCAGGTTCGCGGAGGATGCGCTGGCCGCGGCGGTTCGGAACGGCACCCGGCAGCTCGTCGTGCTCGGCGCAGGGCTGGACACGTTCGCCTACCGCAATCCATGGCCGGAGCTGCGGGTCTTCGAGGTCGACCACCCGGACACCCAGGCCTTCAAGCGCGAGCGGCTGGCCGCGGCGGGGATCGCGGTGCCGGAGTCGCTGACCTACGTGCCGGTGGATTTCGAGCGGGAGTCGCTCGCCGACCGGCTGGCCGCGCAGCCCGCGGCGTTCTTCCTGTGGCTCGGCGTGGTGCCCTACCTGAGCCGGGCCGGGTTCGACGAGACGCTCTCGCTGATCGCCGCCACGCCGCAGGCCGAGGTCGTCTTCGACTACGCGATGCCGCCGTCGTCGATGTCACCCGAGCGCCGGGCCGCCCTGGAGGCCCGCGCGGCCCGGGTGGCGAGCATCGGCGAGCCGTGGCGGAGCTACTTCCTGCCCGGTGAGCTGGCCGCCGAGCTGCGGGCCCGCGGCTTCGACGAGCTGGAGGACCTGGGCCCGGCCGAGCTGGCGGCCCGCTGGTTCGGCCGCCCCGACGTGCCGAAGGGCACCCCGGGCGGCCATGTGATCCACGCCCGGCGCGGCTGACCAGCTGATCAGCCGCGGTTCCGCTTGAAGTAGCGAGCGGTCACGTAGGCACTCACCGCCTCACCGAGCTTGCCGCCCTGCACATCGGCGGTACGGAAGTGGATGCCGCCCCAGACCCGTGCCCCCAGCAGTTCCTCGACCGCATGGGAGAAGCTGGTGAAGTGCCGGGTGGTCCCCGTGGCCACGCTGTAGGCGGAGAAGGCGACGCGGTCGCGGCCGAGGAACGTCCGCATCGTCGCCATGCGCGCCGCGGTGCCACAGGCGTGCCCGGACGGGTGGTCCGGGAACGGCGGCGTGATCAGCAGCGGCGTCCAGGTGGGGTCCGCCGTGGTGCGCGGGTTGCCGTCGGTGTCGGCGAGCCGGACCGCGGTGATCGGCCGCCAGAAACCCCACGCCCGCTTGTCGTCGAAGCAGGCGATCTGGGCGTCGAGCGCGATGGCGTCCACCATGGCGAACATCCGCGCCGTCTGCAGCAGGCTCAGGTGTTGCGTCTCGGCGATCTGTCGCTTGATCTGCCACTCGGTCAGGTTGCGGTCGTGCCACCAGATCGCCGCCTCGGTCTGGTCGGTGGTGCGCACCGTGCTGTCCACCTTGCCGATCGCCTTCACCTCGTTGAGGTCGCGGGCGTATGCGGCGCTGGTGAGCGCGGGCGGGCCGGCCGTGCGGAACATCGCGGCGCTGGGCACCAGGAGCGGCTTGATGTCGGCGACCTCGGCGCCGTCACCGGTGTTGAGCGGCGGCGTCGGCCGCCACTGGCCGGGCTCGGTGCCGATGGCCCACTGCGCGTCGGCGTCGGAACCGTCGTTCTCCCGCGCCGCGATCATGGTGGCCGCGGCCTGCCGGCCCACCGCGATGCCGCCCCGCTCGGCTGGTCCGTCGGGGATGGCGGCGAGGGCCTCGTCGTACTGCACGCGCAGCCGGTCGGCCTGCTCGGGCAGCACCGCGGTCAGCACCAGGTAGTACGCGGTCGCGACGGCCGCCTCGGTCGACTCCCTGCCGGTGGCCGGCGGCGCGGCCAGCAGCGGCCGGTACGGCGTGCCGAGAATGGCGTTGACCGCGTCGTAGGCGGCGCCACTGACCATCGCGAAGCCGCGGCTCTGCTTCCATGGCAGTTGCTGCCCGACGTCCCAGATGGCGGTCTGGGCGTTGCGGTCCCAGGTGATCATGGCGTTGGTGGTGGATGTGGTGGCGGAGGCCGCCGGTGCGGTCGATGCGATCGCGATCGGTGACACCATCGCGAGAAGTGCCGCGACGGCCAAACGTCGACTCATGGTTCCCTCCCCAAGGGATACCTCATTGATCCACACATCGGCATAGATCAATATGAAAGCACTGGGAGAGACTATAGCGACGCGGTGGGCACCGTGTGGTACCCGCCGCGGGGGTGCCGTCGACCCGGCCCCGATGTCTAGACCGGTCGGCTGATGATCGACGCTGCGCCGCGCATCTGCAGCTCGAAGAACTCCCGCCGGGCGTTGATGGTGTTGTTGAGCTGCCCGAAGAGCTCCGCGCTCACCGCGCCACAGAGGTGGATCCAGGCGGCCAGGCCGTGGGCCACGAGCTGGGGTGTCGCGCCCGGCGCGGCCTGCTGGGCCACGGCCGCCAGGTCCTCGCCCAGCGGGCCGCCGATCGGCTCGCCGGCCTCGATCTCGCCGGCCGCCGCGGCCTCGCCGACGATCTTGCCGATCAGCAGGATCACCCGGATGGCCGGCTCGACGGTGTCGCGCGGCGCCTGGTAGCCGGGCACCGGGCTGCCGTAGATCAGCGCCCACTCGTGCGGGTTGGCCAGCGCCCAGTCGCGGACCGCGTGGCACGCGCTCAGGAACCTGTCCAGGAACCGGCCGGCGCCCACCGACGCCTCAGCGGTGCCGCCCAGGGCGTCGTACGCGTCGATGATCATGGCCGTAAGCAGCTCGTCGCGGCTGGCGAAGTAGCGGTAGACGGCGGACGACGCCATGCCGAGGTCGCGGGCGACCGCGCGCAGCGACAGGTTCGCGCCGTCGGTGGCGAGGTGGCGCCGGGCGACGTTCTTGATCTCGTCGGTCATCTCGGCGCGTACCCGAGCCCGGATCGATGCGGCAGTCATGCCGGCAAGTCTGCCACAAAAGAGAGCACTGCTCTTGCAAACGCGGCGATGAGGTGAGATTGTTGTTCTCAACGGAGAGCAGTGCTCACAAAGGAGAACGCAATGTCGAAGCACGTGATCGTCGGTTCCGGCCCGATCGGTTCCGGGGTGGCCCGCCTGCTCGCCGAGCGCGGCGAGTCGGTGCGCGTCGTGACCCGCAGCGGCACCGGCCCCGCGCACCCGCTGATCGAGCGGGTCGCCGCCGACGCCACCGACGCGGACCGGCTCACCGAGCTGACCCACGGCGCGTCCGCGCTCTACAACTGCGCGAACCCGAAGTACACCCAGTGGGAGGCGCTCTGGCCGCCGATGGCCGCCGCCATGCTCACCGCCGCGCAGCGCTCCGGCGCGGTCCTGACCATCACCGGCAACCTGTACGGCTACGGCCCGGTCCCGGGCGGCCGGATGACCGAGGACAGCCCGCTCGCCGCGACCGGCCGCAAGGGTCGCGTACGGATCAAGATGTGGCAGGACGCCCTGGCCAGCGGGGTGCGCACGGTCGAGGTCCGCGGTTCCGACTACATCGGGGCGGGTGCCTCGTCGGTGTTCTCCGCGGTGCTGCTCCCGGCGATCACCAAGGGCCGGACGGCCTGGGCGCCCGGCGACATCGACGCGCCGCACACCTTCACCTACACCGGCGACATGGCCCGGGCCCTGGCCGACCTGGCCGGCGACGAGCGGGCCTGGGGCCGGGCGTGGCACGTGCCGTCGGCTCCCGCGCTCAGCGTCCGGGCACTGGCCGACCGCTACTTCGCGCTGTCCGGCGCCAAGCCGGTCCCGATCCGGCAGCTGCCGCGCTTCGTGATGCGCACCGCGGGCGTGGTGGTGCCGATGGCCCGCGAGCTGGCCGAGATGGACTACCAGTTCTACGCGCCGTTCATCATGGACAGCTCGCTGACCGAGCGCACGTTCGGCCTCACCGCCACCGACCTGGACGTGTCGCTGCGCGAGGTCGCGGCCGACGTGAAGTCGACCCTGGCCCGCCGGATGTGAGCCCGCTAGAGGAGCAGCCCGACGCCGTCCCGGCGGGGGTCGCCGGCCGCGCCGCCGACCCCCACCGCCGTGACGCCGCCGAAGTAGTGGTTGAGCTCCGGCCACTCGGTGATCCGCCAGCCGGCCTCGACCAGCGCGGCCAGTTCGGCGCGCGGGAAGCCCGGTTCGGCGTGGACCATGTCGTCCACGACGTGGAAGCGGGGCCGGGCGATCGCGGTGGGCATGTCGACGCCGTCGACCAGCACGCCGATCAGCGTGTCGACCAGCGCGGTCCGGATCCGCGAGGCGCCCGCGGAGCCGGCGGCGACGGCGAGGGCGCCCTCGTCGTCGATGACCACCAGCGGGCACATGTTGGACGACATCCGGACGCCCGGCGCGAGGTCGTCGGTGATCAACTCGCCCTCGCCCAGCATGGAGTTCAGGTTGACGCCCAGCCCCGGCAGCCAGACCGCCGCGCCGAGGCCCATCGTCGTGGTGATCACGCAGGCGTTGCCGGCGGTGTCGACCACCGACACGTTGGTGGTGTCGCCGATCTTCTGCCGGCCCCGGTCGCGCAGCGCGGCGGCCACGGCCACGGTCCGGGCCGGGCGCGGCAGCGTGGGCAGGTCGCGGGGCAGGGCCTCGATCGTGTCGACCGTCCGGTTGAGATCGTGCCGGGCCCGGACCTGGTAGGAACCGAGCGTGGCCCGGTCGACGTGGGTCTCCAGCACCCGGTAGTTCGCGAGGTCGCGCGGGCCGAGCGCACCCCCGGCCGCGCGGACCGTCCGCACCAGCAGTGGCGCGTAGGAACCGGTGTGGAACAGGGCGGGCCCCTCTGCGGCGAGCGCCGCCATGGCCGTCGCCAGCCCGGGATGGAACAGCAGGTCACCGCCGCGCAGCAGCTTGCCCTGTGGCGCATAGATGGCGGCGCCGGCGCCGTGGGCCAGCGCCGGGGCGCAGGCCTCCAGGGTCCGGGCGTGCGCGGGCGGCAGCGGCACCCCGGTCCGGGCCAGTTCCAGCGCGGGCGCGACCAGGTCGGCCCAGGGCAGCCGCCCCCAGCGCCGGTGCACCTCGCCGCAGCCGACCGGCACACCCGGCACCGCCACGCTGGCCCCGCCGATCGAATACACCTGCGGCACGCCGCCGAAGAACACGTCGACGGCGATCATCGGCCCGGCGGTCCGGTCGCCGTCCGTGCCGGGCACCGAGACGAAGAAGTCCAGGCAGGTCACCGCGCCGGTGGCGGCCTCGAAGTAGGTGGCGAAACCGCCGCCGCCCAGCCCGGTGTAGACGGTCTCGGCGACGCAGGTGGTGAGCACGGCGGCGACGGCGGCGTCCGCGGCCGTGCCTCCCGCGCGCAGCACCCGCAGCCCGGCCTCGGCCGTCGCCGGATGGCTGGCCGCGACCCCGGCGGCGACCCGGGACGACGGTGCGGAATTCTCCATTCGGCGAAGCGTAGGCGCAGCAGCCCGCCGATGGTTACGATCCGCGTCCATGACGGTCGCCGGTCCCTCGCCCGACGTACGGCTGTCCCGCCGCGTCGTCGCCGGATACTCCCTGGGTTCGCTGGTGACCGGACCTTTCGGGACAGTGCCTGGTCTGCTCCTTTTGCCATATCTGACGGATACGCTCGGTGTCGCCGCCGGCGTGGCGGGCCTGCTCGTGCTGCTGCCGAAGGCGTGGGACGTGCTGGTCAACCCGGTCGCCGGCCGGATCTCGGACCGCAGCGGCGATCGGCGCGGCTTCCTGCTCGGCGCGGGCCTGGCGCTGGGCGTGCTCTTCGCGGCGATCTTCGCCGGCCCGTTCGGCACCGGCGCCGCGGCGGGCGGCTACGTCGCGGTCGCGTTCCTGACCGCGGCCACCGCTTTCGCGTTCTTCCAGGTGCCCTACGTGGCGATGCCGGCCGAGCTCACCACCGGCCGCGCCGAGCGCACCCGCCTGATGACCTGGCGGGTCGCGGTCCTGGCCCTGGCCATCCTGGTCTCCGGCGCGCTCGCCCCGCTGGTCGTCGACCTGGGCGGCGGCGGCCTGGCCGGCCACCGGTGGTCCGGCGCGTTCGTCGGCGCGCTCATCGTCGTGGGCACCCTGGGTGCCTTCTTCGGTACGCGCACAGCGGACTCCCGGACCGCGGCGGACCAGGAGCCGAGCCTGCGCGCCCAGTTGCGGATCGCCGCGGCCAACGCGTCCTTCCGTAACCTGCTGCTCTGCTACATCGTCCAGGCCGCCGGCATCGGCACGATGCTCGCGGGCGTGCAGTACTTCGCCGACCACGTCATCGGCCAGGACGCCGGCGCCACCTTCCTGTTCGCCGCGTTCGTCGGGCCGGCGCTGCTGGTCATGCCGCTGTGGAGCCGGGTGGGCGCCCGCCACGGCAAGCTCCGCGGCCTGGTCGCCGCCTCCCTGCTCTTCGCCGCCGGTGCCCTCGCCCTGCTGGCGTCCCCCGGGCTGCCCGCCGTCGCGATCTACCTGATCGTCGCCCTGATCGGTGCCGGGTACGCCGGCCAGCAGGTCTTCGCGCTGGCGATGCTCCCGGACCTGATCGAGCGCGACACCGTCCGCACCGGTCGCCGCCAGGCCGGCGTGTTCACCGGCCTCTTCACCGCGGGCGAGACGCTCGGCCTGGCCCTGGGCCCGGGCGTCTATGCGCTGGTCCTGCAGCTCTTCGGCTACGTCTCGTCGTCGAGCGGCGAGGCGGCGGCCCAGGACCCGACCGCCCGGCTCGGCGTCCTGCTCGGCTTCACGGTCGTCCCGGCGGTGCTGGTCGGGGCGGCGGTCGCCCTGCTGCGCCGGTATCGGGACTAGCCGACCCCTGGACTCCGCCTCGCCGTCGACCCCCCTACGAAACACGGGCTAGCTTGGTGTCCATGATCGAGGCGTTGCCGTGCACCGGCGTTCCGGGCGAGCAGGTGCTCGCCGAGTTGGGTGAGTTACGGGCCGCCGACCTGCCCACGCACGGCGGCCGGCTGTTCGCCTATGTCTACGACCCGGCCGTCGCCGGGCTGGACGAGCTGGCCCACGCCGCGTACGCGATCTCCGCGCACGTCAACGGCCTGGACCCGACGGCCTTCCCGTCCCTGCTGGCGATGGAGAACGCGCTGGTCGCGGCCGCCGGGCGGGTGCTCGGCGGCGGTCCCGGCACGGCCGCGCCGGAGGTGGTCGGCAGCGTCACCAGCGGCGGCACCGAGTCGCTGATCCTGGCGGTGAAGGCGGCCCGGGACGCGCATCCGGAGCTCGAGCGGCCGCGGCTGGTGATCCCGTCCACCGCGCACGCCGCGTTCGCGAAGGCCGCGCACTATCTGCGGGTCGCCCTCGACGTCGTGCCCGTCGGCCCCGACCTGCGGGCCGACCCGGCCGCCACGGCAGCGGCCATCCGGCCGGAGACCGTGCTGGTGGCGGGCTCGGCGCCGAGCTACGCCCACGGGGTCGTCGATCCGATCCCCGAGCTGGCGGCCGTCGCCGCCGCGCGGGGCGTGCGGTTCCACGTCGACGCGTGTTTCGGCGGCTGGGTGCTGCCCTACCTGCGGCGGCTCGGCGCCGACCTGCCGGTCTTCGACTTCGCCGTCCCGGGGGTCACCAGCATCTCGGTCGACCTGCACAAATACGCGTACGCACCGAAGGGCGTCTCGGTGCTGCTGCACCGGGACGCGGCGCTGCGGATGCCGCAGTTCTTCGCGTACGCGGACTGGCCCGGCTACACGATGGTCAACCCGGTGATCTCGTCCACCCGTTCCGGCGGCCCGATCGCGGCGGCCCTGGCCACGATGCGCCACCTGGGCGACGACGGCTACCTGCGGCTGGCCGGGCACACCCGGGACGCGGTCGCCGTGCTCGCGGGCGCGGTCGAGGCCGCCGACGGCGTGCGCCTGTTCGCGCCCCCGGAGACGAGTGTCGTGTGCCTGGCGGCCGAGCCGGAGGTCGACCTGTTCGTGCTCGCCGACGAGCTGGCGGCGCGTGGCTGGCACACCCAGCCCCAGCTCGCGTACGGGAAGCTGCCCGCGACCATCCACCTCACCGTGACGGCCGCGGTCGGCGCGACCGCCGCCGACTTCGGGCCCGATCTGGCCGCCGCGGTGGCCGCGACCCGCGTCCGCGGCCCGGTCGAGCTGCCGCCCGCGCTGCTGGCGGCAGCCGGCGCGCTCACCCCGGAAATGGTCACGCCGGAGCTGGTCGAGGGGCTCGCCGCCGGCCTCGGCCTGGGCGAGGAGATCGGCAAGAGCATGGCCGCGGTCAACTCGCTGCTGAACGTGGCGCCGCCCGCGCTGCGCGAGGCGCTGCTGGCCGGCTTCCTGAGCCTGCTCCAGCGACCCACGTGGCACGGAGTAGGTTGACCACGTGTCCGGTCTGCCAGGAGTGCTCGGGGATCCCATCAAGTTCGTGCTGAACTGGGGTCGCCGCTACTCGCTGTGGGTCTTCAACTTCGGCCTAGCCTGCTGCGCGATCGAGTTCATCGCGACCAGCATGGGCCGGCACGACTTCATGCGGCTCGGGGTGATCCCGTTCGCGCACGGCCCGCGCCAGGCCGACCTGATGGTGGTCTCCGGCACGGTCACCGACAAGATGGCCCCGGCGATCCGCCGGCTCTACGACCAGATGCCCGAGCCCAAGTACGTCATCTCGTTCGGCTCCTGCTCCAACTGCGGCGGCCCGTACTGGGACTCGTACTCGGTGACCAAGGGCGTCGACCAGCTCATCCCGGTGGACGTCTACGTGCCCGGCTGCCCGCCGCGGCCCGAGGCCCTGCTGCACGGCATCCTGCGCCTGCAGGAGCAGATCGCCGCCGAGCAGTCCGGCCCCGGCGGGGTGTCGCGGCCCGATCCGCTGCTGCCCGGCCCGCCCGCGACGCGGCCCCGGGACGCGGCTTCGTTGACGGCCCCGGCGGTCAAGCGCCCAACCTGAGCGGACGCGGGCTACGCTGCGAATTATGAGCGACCAGTCCCGCGCGGACTTCATCATCGACGTACTGACCAGGGAGTTCGGCGACCTCATGGCGCTGGACCCGGCAGCCTTCCGGCGCAAGTTCCGGAAGATGGCCGCGTCGCCCTTCGCGTTCTACCGAGGCAGCGCCTCCGTCTTCTACGCCGACCAGACCGGTGCGTATCGCGACGACGCGTTCCTCGACGAGCGGACCAGCCGGGTCTGGATCCACGGCGACCTGCACGCGGAGAATTTCGGCACCTACATGAACTCGTCCGGCCAGCTCGTCTTCAACGTCAACGACTTCGACGAGGCCTACGTCGGGCCCTTCATCTGGGACCTCAAGCGGTTCTCCGCCAGCGTGGCCCTGATCGGCTACAGCAAGGCCCTCTCCGACCGGGTGATCACCGATCTGGTCGGCACCTTCGCGCGGGCATACCTGACCGAGCTGCGGGCGGTGGCGGCCGGCGGCGACGACGCGCTCGGCTCGATCACCTTGGACAACGCCGACGGCGTGCTGCGCCGGGTGCTGCAGGAGGCCCGGCTGAACACCCGGGTCGACATGCTCGCCGGGCAGACCACGATCGACGACTACGAGCGCCGGTTCTCCGTCGGCGACGGCGTCTACGACGTCGACGAGCCCACCGCCGCGACGGTGCGGGCGGCCTTCCAGGATTACCTGCACACGCTGCCCTCGCACGGAAACTCGGTGTCCACCAACATCAAGGACATCAAGCTGCGCAAGGGCGTCGGCATCGGCTCGGCCGGGCTGCCGTCGTACAACCTGCTGCTGGAGGGGCACACCCAGGCCCTCGAGAACGACGTGGTCATCTACATGAAGCAGGCCCAGGTGCCGGCCGTCGCGCGGTGGATCGACGACGAGCGGGTCCGGTCCTACTTCCGGCACCAGGGCCACCGCACGGCCGAATCGCAGCGGGCGCTGCAGGCGCACGCCGACCCGTGGCTGGGTTTCACCGAGCTCAACGGCGTCGGCCAGCTCGTCGCCGAGGTCTCGCCGTACGCGGCCGACCTGGACTGGGCGGATGTCAACGAGCCCGAGGAACTGACCGGCGTCGTCGCCGACCTGGGCCGCGCGGTGGCCCGGATGCACTCGGTCGCCGACGACGAGTCCAGTCACGACCTGGTCGACTTCTCCACCGAGGAGGCCATCGTGGCGGCGGTCGACAAGGACGAGGCGGGATTCCTCACGCTGCTGGTCGACTTCGCCCACCGGTACGGCGACCAGGCCCGCGAGGACCACCAGGACTTCGTGGACCTGTTCCGCAACGGCCGCCTACCCGGCCTCTGAGTCATCGCGGCAGAAATCGCAGGGCGAAGCTCGCGGGCGCCGGCGACGCGGCCTCATAGGTCAGGATGAGGTCCACCTGCAGGTTGCGGATGACGCCGACCGTGACGTCCTGCCGCCTCGGCGGGTGCTGGCACGTCAGGTCGTAGGTCGTCGTGTTGACGATGGTGCCGCTCGGGTCGCCGGCGCTGCGTGCCTGCCGGAGCGTGACGTGCAGCGTCCCGGTGCCGGCGCAGGCGACCGCCAGCCGGAAGTCGCCGTTCAGCGGCTGCCAGCCGGGGGAGAACGGCTCGGCACCCACCCCGCCGCCCGCGCCCCAGCCCGAGCCCGCCGGCAGCTGATCCGGCAGGCCCAGGGCGGTGGCCGGATCGTTCGCCTCGCTCCCGGCGGCGGGTGTCGTGGGCCGGGACGGGAAGCAGAGCAGGGCGACGGTGCCGCCGAGCACGACGAGCAGGACCCCGGCGAAGACCACGGTGGTGGTGCGGCGGCGGCGCACGGTACGGCGGACGAGCTCCGCCCCCGGCGGCCGGATCTGGCGCATCGTGTCGGCGCGCAGCCCGGCGAAGAGCTCCTCGAACTCCTCAGCCACGACGCGCCTCCGTGGAGCCGATGCCGAGCTGGGCGGCGAGCGCGGCCCGGCCCCGGTGCAACCAGGACTTGACCGTGCCCGCGGCGACGCCCTCCCGGTCGGCGATCTCCGCGATGCTCAGATCCGCCAGGTAGCGCAGCACCATGGCCCGCCGCTGGGTGGCCGGCAGCGTGGCCAGGGCGGCGACCAGCGCCACCCGGTCCGGCCCAGGGCCGTCGAGCTCGGCCTCGTCGCGGCGCTGCCGGCGGAGGAAGTTCAGCGCCGTCCCGGCCCGCCGCCACCGGCTGACCGCCAGGTTCCAGGCCACCCGGCGGATCCAGGCCACCGGGTCGTCGTAGCGGCTGACGGTCTTCCAGCGGCTGTAGGCGCGGCAGAAGGCTTCCTGGACGACGTCCTGTGCCTCCTGGCGGTCGCCGAAGTAGGCGTAGAGCTGGACGGTGAGGTCGCCGAAGTGCCCGGCGTACACCTCGTCGAACGTCGGCGGGTTGTCGTGCACGGCTACTGGCGTCTCCGGTCCGGCTGTGGCGCCCAGGGTGGCGGTCCGTGCTGTCCCGGGCACTGCGGGTGCCATCGACGTGCACGGTTGTGGCGCACCCTGCCACAGATCCGCGCGCATCGTGGTCCCCTACTCCGGACCGAGGTGATAGGCCCACCCCGCCCGGTTGCGGGCCTCGCCGTCCGGCACGGCCGTGATCACGAAGCCGAAGTCTCTCGGCAGGCTCAGCAGCTCGGTCGCGTCGAGGCGCGGGTCCTCGTCCCGGCACTTGACCTGTTGTTGGGCCACCGTGGTGCCGGAGCCGGCGACCTTTCCGTCGCCGGTCCGGACGGTCTGCACGGTCAGCGTGAGCGTTCCGGGCCCGGCGCAGACCAGCGCCAACTCGTGGTCGCCGGGCGTGGCAGCGGAGCCGGGGCCGGTGACGTGCGTGGTGCTGAGGACCTGCTCGGTGGTGACCCGGACCGGGGACGGCCTGCCGGCCGCGGTCAGGACGTCGGCCGCCCTGGCCGCGTTCCAGGCGGACTCGGCAGCCGGCACGTCCTGCCGGCCGGCCTCGTCGCTGGTGGCCATCGCGACCGCGTAGCCGGCGCTGCCGACGGCCGCCGGGTCCCCCGCCAGAACCACCGTGACCGAACCCGTCACCGGGAGCCGGAACGTCAGAACGGCAGCCTTCGGGGCCGTCGCGCAGGACACGATGTAGCCGCCGAGCGCGGTGGAGTCGCCGGCGCCGCGGACCAGTTGGGCCTCGACGGCCATCTTGCCCGGCCCGGCGCAGGCCAGCGCCAGGCGGTGGGAGCCGGCCGGCTGGCCGGGGAAGGTCACCTCGCCGTCGGCCGAGACGGGCCCGCTCAGCGGTTGTCCGGCGAGGTCCGGCACCTGGGTGCGGAGGGCGCGCGTGGCGGTGTCGGCCAGGTCTCGCACCCGCTCAGCCGGTGCGACCCGGTGGCCGCCGCGCAGCGGCAACCCGGTGACGAGCAGGCCACCGGTGACCGCCAGCGCCACCGCGGCTGCGGCAGCGGTCCGGGTGGTCCGGCGCCGGCGCCGCGCGGTACGGCGGACGGCGTCGATGCCGGGCGGCCGGACCTGCGGGATGGTCGCGACGCGCAGGTCGGCGAAGAGCTCCTCGAAGTGATCAGGCACGGCGCACCTCCTGGGCGGTCGTCTCGGCGGGATCGGGCTGGCCGGGGCCGAGCTGGGCGGCCAGGGCCGAGCGGGCCCGGTGCAGCCAGGACTTCACCGTGCCCTCGGCGACCCCCTCCTGCTCGGCGATCTCGGCGATCGTCAGGTCGGCCAGGTAACGCAGCACCATCGCCCGGCGGTGCGCCGGCGGCAGGGTGCCGAGCGCGGCCACCAGGGCGACCCGCTCGGGGCCGGGCCCGGCCACCTGCGGCTCGGCGACCCGCTGCCGGCGCAGGAAGCCGAGGGCGGTGCGGCCACGGCGCCACCTGCTGACCGCCAGGTTCCAGGCGACCCGGCGGATCCACGCGACCGGGTCGTCGTAGCCGGAGACCGTGCGCCACCGCGCCAGGGCCCGGCAGAACGCCTCCTGGACCAGATCCTGGGCCTCCTGCCGGTCTCCGAAGTACGCGAACAACTGCACCGTGAGGTCGGCGTAGTGCGCGGCGTACAGGTCGTCGAACGACACTGGGCCGCCAGGCACGGCGGCACCCGCTTCCGGATCGGGCTCCGGCGCCTCGGCTGTCACAGCGACAACACGCCCCGAACCGGCAAAGGGTTGCGGCGGGCCGGAGCCCGACCGCGCCGGACCATAAGATGTGCGGCATGACGCCCGAAGAAGTCGGCGAGCGGCTGGTCGCGCTGCTGACGGCAGCTGCCGATGCCCCCGCCGAGGGCACGATCGTCGCCGGAGTCTCCGGCGGCGGCCCCGCCCACGAGCGGGCCGTGGTCGACGTGCCGGCCGCGCTGTGGTGGGCGGCGGTCGGCGCCGCCCACGATCCCGGCGGGCTGGGCTGCGACTTCTTCGACTGGCTGTCGGCGGTCGACGAGCTGGACGAGGGCTTCACCGTGGTCGCCCACCTGTGGTCCACCCGCCGCAAGTGCGGGCTGCTGCTGCGCGCCCGGGTGACGCGGGAGAGCCCGGTGATCGAGTCGGTGATCGACCTGTTCCCGGGCGCCGCCTGGCACGAGCGGGAGACCCATGAGATGTTCGGCATCTCCTTCTCCCGCCATCCCGACCTGCGGCCGCTGCTGCTGCCGCCGGGCTTCGAGGGCAATCCGCTGCGCAAGGAGTTCGTGCTGGCCTCGCGGGTGGCCAAGGCCTGGCCGGGCGCGAAGGAGCCGGGGGAGTCCGAGGCGGGCACGGCCAAGCGTGCCCCGATGCGGCCGCCCGGCGTGCCCGATCCGAACGAATGGGGCCCGATGAAGGGCAAGATCCCCCCGCCGGAGACCCCGGCCCGCCGCGCACCGGGCGACCGCCCGCCCGCCCGGCACCGGGCGACCGGCCGGCGCGTCCGGCCGCGGGCGACCGGCCGGCGCGTCCGGCCGCGGGACGGACGCCGCCGGAGGCCTCGACGCCGCCGGAGGACGGGACGGCCAAGAGCGACGAGGGGACAGCCTGATGCCGCTCTGGCTCGATCTGCTCGTCCGGGTCGGCGCGGTCGTCGCCGCGTTCCTGGTTCTGCCGCTGGTCGTCGGCCAGATGGAACACAAGGTCATGGCGCACATGCAGAGCCGCCTCGGCCCGATGTACGCGGGCGCCTTCCACGGCTGGGCGCAGCTCGTCGCCGACGGCGTCAAGTTCGTGCAGAAGGAGGACATCACCCCGCGCGACGCGGACCGCCGGGTGTTCCAGCTCGCGCCGCTCGTCGCGCTGTTCCCGTACCTGATCGTGCTGCTGGCCATCCCGCTCGGGCCCGGCGGCCTGGTCGCCCAGGCCATGGACGTCGGGTTGTTCTTCGTGCTCGCCGTGCTGGGCGTGGGCGTGGTCGCCGTGCTGATGTCGGCGTGGGCGTCGGCGAACAAGTACAGCCTGCTCGGCGGCCTGCGCGGCGCGGCCCAGCTGCTCGGTTACGAGCTGCCGCTGGTGCTGTCGGCCGCGAGTGTGGCGATGGCCGCGGGCACGCTGAGCCTGTCCGGCATCGTCGAGGCGTGGTCGCCGTGGTGGCTGCTCTGGCAGGCGCCCGCGGCGGTGGTCTTCTTCGTCTCCGGGCTCGCCGAGATCCGCCGGCCGCCGTTCGACATGCCGATCGCCGACTCGGAGCTGGTCTTCGGCTACATGACCGAGTACACCGGCCTGCGCTTCGCGTTCTTCCTGCTCGCCGAGTACGTGGGCATCGTGGTGATCGCGGCGCTGACCACGGTGCTGTTCCTGGGCGGCTGGCACGGGCCGGACCCGGCCCACCTGGGCTGGCTGTGGACGCTGGTGAAGATCTTCGCCGTGTCCTTCGTGGTCATCTGGCTGCGGGTCAGCTATCCGCGGCTGCGGGAGGACCAGCTCCAGCGGCTGTGCTGGCTGGTGCTGGTCCCGGTGGCGCTGGCCCAGCTCGTGCTGACCACCGTGGTGAAGCTCGCCATGGGGTAGGGCCGCCGGGTGCCCGGCAGCGTTGTCAGGTGGGGCACGTGAGGCAAGTGCGGGGGTGTGCTCGCCTCCGGCGGTGAGACCGGGCAGGATATGCCCTTATGAGCGAGCAGGGAGATCGGCACATGCCGGGCCAGGGCCTGATCAACGGCCTCGCCGTCACGCTCAAGACGATGACCAAGCGGAGCAGCACCCAGCAATATCCGGACGTCGAGCCCGACCTGCCGCCGCGCTCGCGGGGTGTCATCGCGCTGCTCGAAGAGAACTGCACGGTCTGCATGCTGTGCGCCCGCGAGTGCCCGGACTGGTGCATCTACATCGACTCGCACAAGGAGGAGGTCGTCGTCCCCGGTGCCGCCCGGGCCCGGCAGCGCAACGTCCTCGACAAGTTCGACATCGACTTCTCCCTGTGCATGTACTGCGGCATCTGCATCGAGGTCTGCCCGTTCGACGCGCTGCACTGGACGCCAGAGTTCGAGTATGCGGAGACCGACGTGCTGAACCTGCTGCACGACAAGGACAGGCTCGGCGACTGGATGCGGACAGTGCCGCCGCCGCCGGCTCACGACGTGCTCGGCGAGCCCTCGAAGGAGGAGGCCACCGCCGCGCGCAAGGCCGCCGGCCCTGGCACCGCGACCGCGGCCCAGACCGCGCGTCCCGCCGCCCGACCGGAGCCGAACCCGTGACGGTCGCCGACGTGCTGTTGCTCGCGCTCGGAGCCGTCGCGGTGGGTTCCGGCGCGGCGGTGGTCACCAGCACGCATCTGGTCCGGTCCGGCCTCTACCTGGTGATCAGCCTCGGCGCGGTCGCCGGGCTCTATCTGGTCCTCGGCGCCGAGCTGCTGGCCTGGGTGCAGGTCCTGGTCTACGTCGGCGCGGTGGTCGTCCTGCTGCTCTTCGCGGTGATGCTGACCCGCGCCCCGATCGGCCCTTCCCGCGACCTGGACCGGCCGGCCTGGCCGGCGCTGATCGTCGGCGGCGGGGTCGGCCTCGGGCTCGCCGTGCTGCTGGCCGACGCGTTCCGCTGGACGCTCTACGACCGGCCCGACCCGGGCACCACCGCGCGGATGGGCGCGCAGATCTTCGGCCAGTGGGTGCTGCCGTTCGAGGTGCTCTCGATCCTGTTGCTCGCCGCCCTGGTCGGCGCGATCGTGCTGTCGCGCCCCGACATCGGCGCCCGCAAGGGGGATGAATCCTGATGCACGCCGTCATCCCGTACGTCACGGGCGCGCTGCTCTTCGGGCTCGGCGTCTACGGCGTGCTGCGCCGGCGCAACGCGATCCTGGTGCTGATGGCCGTGGAGCTGATGCTCAACGCGGTCAACCTGATCTTCGTGACCGCCGACGCCGCGGTTCGCGCGACCCTGGTCGGTGTGCAGGTCGAGGCGTGGGCATATCCGAACGGCCGGCCGGCGCACTCCGGCGGCGTGTTCGCGCTGTTCGTGATCGTGCTGGCCGCCGCCGAGGTGGGCGTGGGGCTGGCCATCGTGCTGCAGTACTTCCGGATGCGCCGGGCGGTGCACGTCGACGAGATCGCGCTGCAGCACGAGAACGATGAGCGGGTCAGCCGGTGATCGCTCAGGTCTTCGGGACGGCGCTGTTCGGCGTACCGGTGCTGGTGGGTTTGCTCGGGCTGCTGCTGCCGCCCGGCGACAACGGCCGCTACCGGCGGCGCCGGGCCGCGCGGCTCGCCGTCGCCGGCGCCGTGCTCGCCCTCGCCGACGCGGTCTTCCTGCTGCTGGCGGCCGACGACCCGGTCGAGTACGGGGTGGAGGTGGTCCGCTTCGGCGAGCTGCCGGTCACCTTCGGCGTCTCGCTGGGCCCCGCCGCCCTCTACGTCGCGCTGGCCGTCACCGTCGTCGCGCTGGCCGTGCAGGTCTACTCGGTCAGCTACCTGCACGACGACTCGCGATACGCGCCCTACGCGGCGCAGGTCAGCATCTTCACCGGGGCGATGCTGCTGGTCGTCTCCGCCAACGACCTGATCATGCTGCTGGTCGGCTGGGAGGTGATGGGCATCTGCTCGTACCTGCTCATCGGCCACGACCGGCGGCTGCCCGAGGCGCCCCGCGCCGCGGTGAAGGCGTTCCTGGTCACCCGGGTCGGCGACGTCGGCTTCCTGCTCGGCATCGCGTTCCTCGGGATCTCGGCCGGGAGCTTCGAGATCTCCGCCGTGCTGGCGAGCTCACCCGCGCACCTGACCGTCGCGCTGCTGCTCATCCTGGCCGGGGTGGCCGGCAAGAGCGCCCAGTTCCCGCTGCACACCTGGCTGCCGGACGCGATGGCCGGCCCGACCCCGATCTCCGCCCTGATCCACGCCGCGACGATGGTCGCCGCGGGCGTGTACGTGGTCTTCCGGCTCTTCCCGCTCTTCGCCGACTCGCCCGGCGCGCTGGCCGTGCTCGGCGTCATGGCCGCGATCACCCTGCTGCTCGGCGCGCTCGCGGCGACCGCCCAGGACGACATCAAGCGCGTCCTGGCCTGGTCCACGGTCTCGCAGATCGGCTACATGACCGGTGCCCTGGCCGTCGGCGTCCCGGCCGCGGCCCTGTTCCACCTGCTCACCCACGCCGCGTTCAAGGCGCTGCTGTTCCTCGCCGCCGGCGGGGTGATCCACGCGGTCGGCACCAACCTGATGTCCCGGATGGGCGGCCTGCGCACCCACCTGCCCGCGACCTTCTGGGCGTTCGTGGTCGGGCTCGGCGCCCTGGCCGGGCTGCCGCCGCTGGCCGGCTTCTGGTCCAAGGAGAACGTCCTGGTCGCCGCCGCGCACGCCACCGAGGGCCATGGCCCGGCCCCGGCCTGGGTCGGCTGGGTGGTCTGGCTGGCGGCGCTGCTCGGCGTCGGGATCACCGCCTGGTATTCCACCCGCCTGCTGTTGCGCACCTTCTTCGGCCACGCCCGCGCCCGCACGGAGCAGTGGCACGTCGGCTTCGACGACGCCGCCTACGAGCGTGATCCCGGCGCGCCGCACGATCCGCCCAGGCTCATGCTGTGGCCGGTGCTGCTGCTCACCGTCCCGACCGTGCTGCTCGGCCTGGCCGCGTTCCTGCCCGGCTTCCGCAGCGCGCTCGAGCTCGATGCGCCGCATCTGGAGATCAGCATCGTGCTGCCGCTGCTCCTGCTGGCGCTCGGCGCCGGCAGCGCGTGGTGGCTGTGGCACACCGCGCCGGGCGTGGATCCGGCGCAGGCCCTGGGCCGGTTGCGGCCGTTCTTCGCCGCCGGCTTCCGGATCGATGAGATTCAAGACCGCCTGGTGGTACGGCCGGTGCGCGCGCTCGCCGCGGCGCTGCGCTTGGTCGACGAGCGGGTTGTCGACGCGGCCGTCGAGGGCACCGGAACGTCCACCACGCGGCTCGGCCAGGTGCTGGCGACCGCCCACCGAGCGGCGCTGCCCCGGGCGGCGGTCGCGGTCTTCGCCGGGGCGCTGGTGCTCGGCGTCGTCGCGGCGATCTACGGAGCCGCCTCATGAGCCCTCTCGCCCAGACGCTGCTCGTCTCGGTGCTGGCGGTGCCGGCCCTCGGCGCGCTGGTCGTCGCGTTGCTGCCGGCCCGCCACGACCGCGGTGCCCGGATCGCCGCCACCGCCTTCGCGGCGGTCACCTTCGTGCTGACGGCGCTGCTGGCGGTGCCGTGGCGCTCCCCGGGGCCCTGGATCGACGTGCGGGCGTCCTGGGTTCCGACGCTGGGCATCGACTTCCACCTCGGTGTCGACGGGATCTCCTACCCGTTGGTCGTGTTGACCGGGCTGCTGACGGCGCTGTGCTGCGCGTACACGGTCTGGCAGGTGCCGGAAGGCGGCCGCGGCCGGACGCTGGCGGCGCTGCTGCTGGTGCTCGAGGTGGGCATCCTGGGCACGTTCCTCGCCCTCGACCTGGTGCTGTTCTTCATCTTCTTCGAGGTCGTCCTGCTGCCGATGTACGCGGTCATCGCGGGCTGGGGTGGCCCGCAACGCCGCCGCGCGGCCCGCAAGTTCGTGCTCTACACCCTGTTCGGCTCGGTCCTGCTGCTCCTCGGCGTCTTCACCGTCGTCGTCGCGGCCGGCACCGGCGATCTGCTGGCGCTGACCGGCGGCACGGGCCTGTCCCGCACGGTGCAGTGCGCGGCCTTCGCGCTGTTCGCGGTCGCGTTCGCGGTGAAGGCCCCGCTCTGGCCGCTGCACACCTGGCTGCCGGACGCGCACACCGAGGCGCCCACGGTCGGCAGCGTGATCCTGGCCGGCGTGCTGCTGAAGATGGGCACGTACGGCCTGATCCGGGTCGGCGTGGGAGTGACACCGCAGGGCGCGGCCTGGGCGGCGCCGGTGCTCGGTGTCCTGGCCGCCGCCGCGATCATCGTCGGGTCGCTGGTGTGCCTGCGGCAGACCGAGCTGAAGCGGCTGATCGCGTATTCCAGCGTCGGGCACATGGGCTTCGTGCTGCTCGGCATCGCGACGCTGACGGCGACCGGCCTGCAGGCCGCGCTGATCGGCAACGTGGCGCACGGCGTCATCACCGGCCTGCTCTTCTTCCTGGCCGGGGCGATCAAGGACCGGGCACACACCGGTTCGCTGGCCGACCTCGGCGGCCTGCGCGAGAGCGCGCCACGGCTGGCCGGCCTGCTCGGCTTCGCGTCGATCGCCTCGCTGGGGCTGCCCGGGCTGGCCGGCTTCTGGGGCGAGGCCTTCGCCGTGGTCGCCGCGGCCGAACGAGGCGGGCCCTTGTGGACCACGCTGGCGGTGCTGGCGGCGATCGGCGGCGCGCTGACGGCGGCGTACTTCCTGCGGCTGCTGCGCCGGGTCACGCACGGCCCGGCGAGCCCGGCGGTGACCGGCTTCCCGGGCATCACCCGGCCGGAATGGCTGGCCTGGTCGCCGCTGGTCCTGCTCGCGCTGGCGATCGGGCTGGTGCCGGCGCTGGCGCTCGCCGCGACCGCCGACCCGGTGGCCGCCCTGACCGGAGTTCTGCGATGACCCAGACCGTGAACCACGTCGCCCTGCTGCCGCTCTACGCCGCGGGCGGCACCGCGCTGCTCGTCCTGGTGATGGAGATCGCCTTCGGCCGGTACGCGCTTCCGGCGGGCATCGCCGGCGGCCTCGCCACGATCGGCGGGGCGGTCACGCTCGCGCTGCGCCCGGCCTCGACGTTCTGCGGCCCCGAGCACTGCTCCTGGGTCAGCGGTCCGCAGGCGGCGGTGGTCGCGGTGCTGTTCGCGGCGCTGACGATCGGCGTGCTGGCCCTGTCCGCACCGGCACTGCGCGCGGGCGCAGCCCCGGCGGGTGAGTTCTGCTTCCTGCTGACCAGCTCGATGGCCGGGGGAGTGGTCATCGCGTACGCGGGCGACCTGATCACCCTGATTGTCGGCCTGGAGACGCTGACCCTGCCGCTCTACGTGCTGGTCGGCCTGCGCCGCTTCGCCCCCCGCGAACGGGTGACGACCACCGGCGCCTCGGCGGCGGTAACGTTCTTCCTGGTCAGCGTGATCTCCACGGCGATAGCCCTGCTCGGCGCGGCGCTGCTGTTCGCGTCCACCGGCGTGCTGCACCTGGCGGTGCTGACCGAGGGCGCGGGCACCCTGGCGCCGCTCGGCGCGGTCGGCGCCGCGCTGCTGGTGATCGGCTTCGCCTTCAAGGTGGCGGCGGTCCCGCTGCACGCCTGGGCGCCGGCCACCTACGACGGCGCGCCGGTGCCGGTGGCGGCCTATCTGTCGACGGCCTCGAAGCTGGGCGGCGTGGTGGCCCTGGCCGCGGTCGTGCAGCGGCTGGACACGGGGCCGCTGGTGGCGATCCTCGCGGTGCTGACCATGACGGTGGGCAACCTGGTCGCGCTGCGCCAGAGCCGGATGGTCCGGCTGCTGGCCTGGTCGTCGGTGGCCCAGGCGGGCTACATCCTGGCGCCGCTGGCGGCGGGCTCGGCGGGCGTGCCGGCGGCGATCGCGTACGCGGTCTTCTTCGTGCTGCTGGAATTCGTGGCCTTCGCCGCGGTGGTGGCCCTGCGCGGCCCGTCGGCCGACGGCGGCGACCTGGCGGACTACCGAGGCGCGGCCCGGAGCAACCCGTGGCTGGGCGCGGCCCTGGTGCTGGCCTTCGCGGGCCGTGGCGGGGCTGCCGCCGGGCCTGTCCGGCCTCTTCGCCAAGGTGACCGTCGTGGCGGCGCTGATCAACGCCGGCTGGGGGTGGCTGGCCGGGGTCGTCGCCTTGAACGCGGTCATCGCCTTGGCCTACTACGTCCGGGTGACCGCTCTGCTGTACGCCCGCCCGACGACTGTGGGCATCCCCTTCGCCGACGTTCCTGCCACGGAGGGCGGCCCCCGACCCGCGGTCACAGCTCCCGCCGAGGCAAAGCCATCGGCAACCGCCACGCCGGTATCCGCCACGCCGCTCACCGCTGTGCCCGAAGCTGCCCCGCCCGGAGCCGCCGCGCCAGCGGGTGGCGCGTCGTCTGCGGAGAGGCCGGCCACAGCGGCGCCGGTTTCCGCCGAGAGCGGCGCCACCATGACAGCGGTCGTCGACCCGGACCTGCTCGAAGCGGCGACGCACCCCCGAGCCGACGTGCCCCGGACCGTAGTCGCGGCGATAGCGGTAGCCGCCGTGATCACCATCGTGCTGGGCTTCGCCCCCCAGTGGATCTTCGACGCCGTCATCGGCTGACTAGCCGTCTGTCGAAGTTCCACCGAATCACACTCCGCTGCCGCTGCCCCGGCGAGCCAGCCCGCCCTCGCCCGACCTCGGCGTGGGCGACGGTCAGGGCCATGCAACCAGGCACGACATGAATTTGATCTTGATCTTCAGGGAGCCCTCACCACCGAGAATCACCTACAGCGAACTCACAGCTACTTACGGATGAATCCACATGCTGTCGATGTTCTATCGGACGTGGGCTACCGGCCCCCGTTTGAAGGAGTACATCGTGCATAGCCATCACAACGGCCTCAAGACGGCCGCTCTGCTGGGTCTGCTCACCGCCATGATCCTGGCCGTCGGCTACTGGCTCGGGGGAAGCGGCGGGCTGGTCTTCGCCGTCGTCCTTTCGCTGGCGCTCAACGCCGGCAGTTACTTCTTCTCCGACAAGATCGCCCTGCGGTCCATGCGGGCCCGGCCGGTCACCGAGGCCGAGTTTCCCGCGCTCTACCAGATCGTGCGTGAGCTCGCGACGGAGGCGGGGCAGCCGATGCCGCGCCTGTACGTCAGTCCGGCGATGCAGCCGAACGCCTTCGCGACCGGGCGCAATCCGCGGCATGCCGCCGTGGCGGTCACCGTCGGGATCACCCGGCTGCTGGATCGCCGCGAGCTGCGGGGCGTCATCGGCCATGAGCTCTCCCATGTCTACAATCGCGACATTTTGATCTCCAGCGTCGCCGCGGCGCTGGCCGGGATCGTCACGATGGCCGCCCAGCTGGCGATCTTCCTGCCGCTCGGCGGGTCGGATGACGACGATGGCCCGAACCCCGCTTCGCTGTTGCTCATGCTGATCCTCGGCCCGCTCGCCGCGTCGGTGATTCAGCTCGCGATCAGCCGCAACCGGGAATTCCAGGCCGACGCGTCCGGCGCGACCCTGACCCGCGACCCGCTGGCGCTGGCCAGCGCGCTGGAGAAGATCCAGTACGGCGCGCAGCGGATGCCGCTGCCGGCCGACGGTCAGCTCGCCACCTCGGCGCACCTGATGATCGCCAACCCGTTGCGCAGCGGCGGTATGGCGTCGCTCTTCTCGACGCACCCGCCGATGGCCGAGCGGATCAGGCGGCTGCATCAGCTGGCCGCCGTCACCGGCGCCGGGCCGGTGCAGTTCCAGCGCTGACCTTGCACCACCGTCACCCCGTCTCTGCCAGAGGCGGGGTGACGTCTGTGACAGGGGCGCTATTTCGGGTGTGTTACGCGGCTGCCGGCGGTTAGGTTCGGTGAGCGTTGAGCTCGTTGCCGGCGGCTGGGGAGGTGGACCGATGACGGCGCTGCGTCAATATCTTGGCGTGTGGCGGATGCCGGGCGGCGGGATCCTCTTGATCGTCGGCATTCTCGCTCGGCTGGGCATCGGCATGACCCCGCTCGCCCTGCTGCTGCTCGTTCAGCAGACCACCGGCCGTTATGCCGCCGCGGGCCTGGCCGGCGGCATGTACGCGCTGGCCGGCGCCGCGATCAGCCCGGTCGCCGGGCGGCTCGCCGACCGGATCGGCCCGTCGCCCGTGCTGTGGGCGACCGCGGTGCTGCATCCGCTGGCGCTCGCCGGCCTGCTGCTGGTCAGCCGGGGTGGCGAGGCGGCGCTGCCGGGCATCTTCGTGGCGTCGGCGCTGGCCGGTGCGACATATCCGCCGCTGACCGCCGCGATCCGCCGGGCCTGGACCGACGCCACCTCGGTCGGCAGCGGGCGGCACGGCCTGCGGCAGGCGGCGATGGCCGCCGAGACCTCGCTCTTCGAGTTGGTGTTCGTGCTCGGCCCGATGCTGGTCGCGGCGCTGATCGTGGTCACACACGACCCGGCGGCCGCGCTGATCACGTCGGCCGTGGCGACCTTCGCCGGCACGTTGTGGATCGCCTCGCTGCCGATCATGCGGCACTGGGTGCGGCACGAGAGCGCCGACGCGACCCGCGGGCTCGGCCCGCTCAAGGTTGGCGGTTTCCCCGCCCTGCTGGCCTGCGTCGCCGCGCTCGGCACGGCCTTCGGCGCCGCCGGCGTGATCGTCCCCGCCTACGCCGGCCAGCACGGTGGCGGCGACAGCCTCGGCGGCGTCCTGCTCGGCGTCTGGGGCGTGGGCAGCGCGATCGGCGGCATCTGGTTCGGCACCCGGCGGCCCGCGATGGCGCTGTCCCGGCAGTTCGCCTGGTTCCTCGGCGGGGTCGCGGCGAGCTTCCTCGTGCTGGCCGTGATGCCGAATCCGCTGGCGCTCGGCATCGCCCTGGTCGTCGGCGGCGCCGCGATCGCCCCGGCGCTGACCGTGGAAAACAACCTGGTCGGCCGGATCGCCCCGGCGGGGATGCTGAACGAGGCGTACACGTGGGTGGTCACCGTGTCGGTCGCGGGCAGCGCCGCCGGTGGCGCGGTCGCGGGTGCCATCGTGGACCAGCCCGGCGGGCTGCCCTGGGCGTTCGTCTTCGCGGCCGCGGTGCTGGTCGTGGCCGCGCTGGGTGCCGCGGTCCCGACGGGTCCGGTGGCCCGGGCGGACCGGCGGGCGGCGGAGCGCCTGCGGCAGGCGCTGGCCGCGGCGCCCTGAGAATCCCCTGGAGGGGCCGCGGCGCCCTGAGAACCCTCTAGAGGGGAAGCGGCGGCTCCACTAGCCTGAATTCATGCCTAAGGAAGTCGTGCCGCGCCCCGACGCGGAGACGTTGCGCGCGGCCGACGCCGACCGGCACAAGATCGCCGACCAGCTGAAAGCCTCCCTCGACGAGGGCCGCCTCTCGCTGGACGAATACGACGACCGGGTGCGTCAGGCCTACGCCGCCCGCACCTACGCCGAGCTGCTGATCCTGGTGGCTGACCTGCCCAAGCCGGGGGTCAGCGCGGCCGAGGTCAGTGCCCGCCAGGCCGCCGAGCTGCGCAAGGCGGAGCGCAAGCTGCCGATGGCGTTGCTGGTCCTCTGGACGGTCTGGGGCTCGCTCACCGCCGTCAATCTGATGGTCTGGTTCATCATCGTGGTTACCTACCGCGACGACATGTATCCGTGGCCGGTCTGGCTGCTGGTGCCGGGTGCCGCGCTCGGCGCCGCGACGGTCGGCGTGCAGGCGATCCGGCGGCAGCGGCGCCGGCGCTGACCGCGCGCGCTGTGGTGCAACTCATGCACCCAGTGCAAGTTGCACCGGGTGCAACGGGCGTACCGTCGGGGACATGGTCGTCCTGCCCAGCCCTGTCCGCGAGCGCAAGAAGCGCGAGACCTGGCGTTTAGTGCACGCCGCCGCGCTGCGGCTGATGACCGAGCGCGGCTTCGACGCGGTGTCGGTCGACGACATCGTGGCCGCCGCCGGCATCTCCCGGCGCACGTTCTTCAACTACTTCGCGGGCAAGGAGTCGGTCGTCTTCGACCCCGACCCCGACGACCCCGCGCTCTGGGCCGCCCTGCTCGCCGAGCGCCCGGCCGGCGAGCTCCTCTGGGTCTCACTGCGCGAGGTCCTGCTCGGCTACACCGCGGCCAACGCGGAGCGGATGCTGCTGCAGCGCCGGGTGCGGCTGGCGTCACCCGAGCTGGCGGGCTGCTCCCGCGAGCTGGCCGACCAGTTCTGGGTCGCCATCCACGAGTGGGCCGCGGGCCGCGCCGGGCTGGACGACCTGCGGCTCGATCTCACCATCAACACCGCCCGCGGCGTCCTGAACACCTCGTGCCCGCACTGGGACGCCGACACCGGCATCGACGGACTGCACCAGCTGATCCGCGCCGGCTTCGACTTCGTCACGCCGAAAGAACGGACCACCTCATGAGTCGCGTACCCCTGTCCGTGCTCGACCTCGCCACCGTCCGTGAGGGTCACGACAGTGCCGACGCCCTGCGCGGCACGACCGAGATCGCCCAGGCCGCCGACGACCTCGGCTACTCGCGCTTTTGGGTCGCCGAGCACCACAACATGCCGGCCGTCGCGTCCACCTCGCCGCCGGTGCTGATCGCCCACCTGGCCGCGAACACCCGGCGGATCAGGGTCGGCTCCGGCGGGGTCATGCTGCCCAACCACATGCCCTTCGTGGTGGCCGAGCAGTTCGCGCTGCTCGAGGCCCTGCACCCGCACCGCATCGACCTCGGCATCGGCCGCGCGCCCGGCACGGACCAGGCGACCGCGGCCGCATTGCGCGGGTCCTCGCCGCACCTGACCGTCGAGCAGTTCCCCGACCACCTCGGTATGGTGCTCGCCCTGCTCGGTGACGACCGGGTCGCCCCCGAACGGATCGAGCGGCTGCGGGCGACCCCGGCCCCGAGCTCCTACCCCGAGGTCTGGATGCTCGGCTCATCCACGTACGGCGCCCAGGTGGCGGCTGCGCTCGGCCTGCCGTTCTGTTACGCGTATCACTTCGCCATGAGCTCTGATGTGGACACTGCCGCCCGGCTCTACGTGTCCGGCTTCAAGCCGTCGCCGCGCTTCCCCGAGCCGCACCTGATGGTCAGCGCCTCGGTGATCGCCGCCGAGACGCGCGAGGAGGCGCAGTTCCTGGCCGGCCCGAGCCGGATCATGGCGCTGAGCCTGCGCACCGGCCGGCTCGGTCCGATCATCTCCCCGGAGCAGGCGGCCACCCGCGAGCTGTCCGACCTCGACCGCAGCCTGCTCGACCAGCTCCCCGGCACCCAGTACGCGGGCACCGCCGAGGAAGTGGTGGAAGACCTGGACAAGCTGGTCGAGCGCACCGGCGCGAAGGAGCTGATCCTGGCCGGCACGGGCTACGACCCGGCGACCAGGCGCGACTCGCTGGCCCGGATCGCGAAGGTCTGGGGGCTGCCGAATTAGGGTGCGCCCGGTGCCGGCACAGCCGAGGATGGCGGCATGGCTTGGCACATCACGGACAGCGTCGACGAGTTCCTGGCCGGCGCGGGCGACTTCCTGCGCGCGCGGCCGGTGGAGAACACGGTGCTGTTGACGGTCACAGACACGCTGAGGCAGCGCGGCTCCCAGGTGTACGGCGACGGCCCCCCGGTCTTCGGCTGGCACGGCGACGGGGCCTTCGTGCGTACGCCGCCGCGCGGGGCCCTGTTGTCCGAGATGCCACCGGCCGCCGCCGCGGAGTTGGCCGTCAGCCTCGCCGGCACAGACCTGCCGGGAGTCTCCGCGCCGGGCGCGGTCACGGAGGCGTTCGCCGCCGAGTGGCAGCGCCTAACCGGCGTCACCGGCGAGGTCGTCGGCCGCCAGCGCCTCTACCGGCTCGTCTCCCTGACCCCGCCCGATCCGGCGGCGTCCGGCGCCGGCCGGATCGCCGGGGCCGGCGACCGCGACCTGCTCATCGGCTGGATGACCGCCTTCCAACGCGAACTCGGCGAGGAGCCGCAGGCCACGGCGGAATTCGTCGACGACAAGCTGGCGTACGGCGGCATGCTGCTCTGGGAGGACGCCGGGCAGCCGGTCTCGATGTCGGGGATCTCCCGGCCGGCGGCCGGGATGGTCCGGGTGATGGCGGTCTACACCCCCCGCGAGCACCGGGCCAGGGGCTACGCGGGCGCGGCCACGACGGCGGTCACCCGGGCGGCGCTGGACGCGGGCGCCAACGATGTGGTCCTCTTCGCGGACCAGAGCAACCCGACCAGCAACGCCCTCTACCAGCGCCTCGGCTACACCCCGATCGAGGACCGCCAGACCGTGGAGTTTCCCTCATGAGCAAAGCCACCGTCCTGCAGGTCAATCTGGCCGTCCCGGAGCAGAGCGGCGCCAAGAACGTCGGCACCACGGGCATCAACAAACAGCCGGTCGACCACCCGGTCGCGGTGCGCGCCCCCGGCCCGAAACGGACCGGCCTGCACAGCGGCCTGGTCGGCGACCAGATCTTCGACACCAAGCACCACGGCGGTGACGACCAGGCGGTCTACGTGTACGCCCGCGAGGACTACGACTGGTGGGAGCAGCAACTCGGCCGCGAGTTGCGGGGCGGCCTCTTCGGCGAGAACCTGACCACCGAGGGCCTGGACGTCAACGGCGCGATCGTCGGCGAGACCTGGCGCATCGGCGACGAGTTGGTGCTGCGGACGACCTTCGGTCGCATTCCCTGCGCGACCTTCCAGTGGAAGATGGGCGAGCCCCGCTGGGTGAAGAGATTCGGCGCCGAACGGCGGCCGGGCGCCTACCTGCGAGTGGTCCAGCCCGGCGACGTCCGGGCCGGCGACGAGGTACGGATCCTGGACCGCCCGGCGCACGGGGTGACCATCGGCGACAGTTACCACGCCTGGCTGCACGACGCCGGCCGGCTCCGCGAATACCTGGAGCTGGAGGACCTGCCGGAAGGGCTGCGCGCGGACATTCGCCGCAAGCTCAAGCTCTGATGCGCCGACACCCCTAGGCTGCCGGCATGCAGATCATCGAAGGCGCGGGGCGGTGGACCTCGCCGGGCGAGGCGGCCAACGACTGGGTGGAACACCTGAGGGTGCCGAACCTGTCGGTGGGGACGTACTGCATCCCGGCCGGCGGACTCGACACCCAGAGCCCACACACCGAGGACGAGATCTACGTGGTCACCGCCGGGCGAGCGACGATCAAAACCCCCACCGGTACGGCGGAAGTCGCCCCGGGCGCGGTGATCTTCGTGCCGGCCGGCGAGGAACACCGGTTCGAGGACGTGACCGAGGATCTCGCGCTGTTGGTGGTATTCGGCCCGTTGTACGGCTCCCTTACACTTCCGTCCTGAATGGACCTGAAGCCCACACGGGGGCTCTGGACAGAGGGAGAAGTCATTCATGCTCGCAACAATCAGCCGCACGGCAGTCGCCGCTGTGCTCGGTGCCGGGCTCGCGCTGTCGGCGACATCCGCCGTTCTGGCGGCGCCCGCCAAACCACTGCTCAGCATCACCGCGACTGACCTCACGTACGGCCAGCCCGACCTCACCGGCACGCGATCGGGCACCAACACCGTGACGATCACCAACAACAGCGGCTCGGAGATCGAACGTCCGATGCTGACGTTCCCCGACAACGGCCGGGACGACATCAACCACGGTGATCTGGACGGCTGCCCGATGGCGCTGGGGCGGCCGGACCGGTTCGTCTGCTATGCGGAGCCGCTCGGCGCGGGCGAGACCCGCGTCTTCAGTGTCAACTGGCTGACCGACGCACGCGGTCCGGCCGGGAGCGCCGCCGTCCGCGTCGCGGTGGCCGCCGACGACGAGGGCAATCCGGTCCGGGGCACCACGTCGCGCACCTCCTACGGGGTGTCGTTCGCGCCGCTGACCGGCACGTTCGACATCACCGCCACCGACCTGACGTACGGCCCGCAGGACGACAACGGCGTCCAGCACGGCAGCACCGCGGTGACGATCACCAACCTCACCGGGGAGACGGTGGCGTTCCCGCTGGTGTCGTTCGCTCCGTACGCCGGCGATGCCTCCGTGGCGACCTGGGAGTCCTGCCTGAGCGTCTACAGCCGCGACGACCGGATGGTGTGCGCCGAGGAGCCGCTCGGCCCCGGCGAGCAGCGGACGGCGACCTTCGGCTTCCAGCTGGAGGGCACGACCCAGGAGTTCGCCAGCCAGGTCCAGGTGGAGGCCGGCGCTGCTGTCAACGGCCCGGTGATCCCCGGCACGGCGGCGGGCACCTCGTACACGGTGCGGTAGCCAGAGCTCCACAGCGCGAAGCCCTCACCCCGCGGGTGAGGGCTTCGCCGTTTCCGCTACCGGGACAGCCCAGGGCGACGCTGATCTCGGTCGGGGTAGCCCGACGCCCGAGCCTGGCGAGCCTTCCGCTCCCCGCTGACGTACAGATAGCGGTGCGACCCGTCCCGGCAATCGGTCAATGGAGGGTGGGTCGGTAGATGAGCTCCTGGATGTGACCGTCGAGCGTCCGCTTCTCGATCAGCTCCAGGTCGAAGTCAGCCGCACCCTGGAAGATCGGGTCCAGCCCGCTCCGACCGGTGATGACCGGGAAGAGCGTCACGTGCACGCGGTCGACGAGGCCGGCGGCCATCAGCGCCCGGTTCAACGACAGGCTGCCGTGCGATCGCAACGGCACCTCGGACTGCTCCTTGAGCCGAGCGACGACGTCGACGGCGTCACCGCTCACGACGGTCGCGTTCGGCCAGTCGAGCGGTTCCTCCAGGGTCGTCGACACCACCGTCGCCGGCATGTTCCACATCCGGGTGACCCATGGGTCACGCACCTCGGACTCCTCGGTGCTCGCGGCCAGCATGCCGGCGAATGCCCGATACGTGTTGGCCCCGAACACCATCCGCTGCTTCGCGTCGTACAAGGAAAGGCGGTGGCCGAGCAGCTCAGGGCCTTGCTTGCCCCAGTAGCCGGTCCAGTCGCCGCCGGCGGCACCGTAGCCGTCGAGGCTGGAAAAGACATCGAAGGTGTAGGTGGCGGTCATGTCGTTCTCCTCAGTGTCGTGGGCGCCCCCTCGGGCCGCCTCCTACCCGTGCTACGAACGCCGTGGCCTCGGTTCGACACGTACCACTGAGGTTTACCCGCTTCTTCAACCCTGGGGTTGACGCCTCCCGGCTGTGACTGCGGGACCGTACACGGGCTGCGCGCCGATCCCTGGACGCTGCGGCCCACACCCGGCGACCCGCCCAGGCTTCCGCGGATCGCCGTGCGGTTCACTTCACGGGAGGACTGAAATGCACGTGCGATCCATCGCGCAACGGATGGCCGGTCGAGCACGCAGGCTCGGCGTCCTGGCGGTCACGGTCGGCGTCGGGCTCGGCGCCGGAGTCGCCGCCGTGCTCGCGGCACCGGCACCGGCGTCCGCCGCGAGCGGCTTCGTCGCCATCGTCGACCAGCGAAACGGCATCCTGGTCTTCAACCTCGCCTCGAGCAGGTGGTCCGGTCGGGCAAAGTGGACATTCAAGCCGACCGGCCCGGCTTGGAAGAACCTGTCCGACGTCAGGTTCCGCAAGTACGGTGGCCGTACCACCGTGCTGGTGACCGCCTCCGGCGGCATGGCCGCGACCGTCGACTACAAGACCCACAAGGTGACCTGGAAGCAAAACGTAGGCGGCAATCCACACGCGATGGAGCTGCTGCCCACCGGCGCGGTCGTCGTCGCTTCGTCCAAGACAGGCCGGCTCACCGCCTACGGCAAGGGCCGCCACACCGGCCGCAGCGTCGCCTTCCCCGACGCGCACGCCGTCGTGTGGAACGCCGCGAGCGGCCGGCTGTGGGCGCTGGGCGGCACCGCGCTGTGCAGCTATGCCGTCAGAGGCACGGCCACCGCGCCCCGGCTCGCCGGCAAGTCCTGCGTGCGCGCCCCGAAGGGCGGCCACGACCTGGCTCAGGTCCAGGGCGCCCCGAGCAAGCTGTGGTTCAGCAGCAAGAGCCACGTCTACCAGTACGACATCAACAGCCGCACCGGAGCCCGGGCCGCCGGCTACATCGACAACGCCAAGATCAAGAGCGTCGGCAACCAGCCGGGCGGCCTCGTCATCACCACCCAGGTGAAGGGCGCCAACGCCGACGGGACCTGGGGCAACGGCAACGTCTGGCTGTACAACCAGAACGGCTCGTACGCCGGCAACCGGTACCGTGCCGGCGCCGCCATCTACAAGGCCAGGCCCGTGGTCTGGGAGGCCCGCTGACCGACGGTCGGCATCGCTGATGCCGTCGTGAACCTTCGAAGTCGGCTTCGATACGCCGCGGTCCCACCGGACCGCGGCGTTCGGCCGGGCCGGTGCTCGGCGGCTGCTATGTCGCGCGAGGATTCAGGGCCTGCTCCTGCGCGAGGCCTATGGCTTTGCTGCCTCTCGCGAGCAGGAACAGGCCGATATCGATGATGCATGCGGTGATGAGGCTCCACGGATCGCCGAGGACAAGCCGGACGAGGCCGTACCCAACGAGCGCGAGCAGTGTCACGAGGGCGATTCGGCGGACCCACCTGGCCGTTCGGCGTGCCGCGAGGAGGGACGAGCGTGCGACTGTGTGGGCGTCTAGTGTTCGGCGAATACCGAGTGTCGCGACTACGAGGACGATGGCGGCGATCTGCAGGACGGCGCCGCCGACCGCCAGCGGCAGCCCGGGAAGTTCGCCGGACGCCAGGAGGCTGATGCCTCCGGCGGTGAAGAACGTGGTCAGGATCAGGACGATCACCAGGGCGCCGGTCATGCGTCTGCCGGCGCTCCGCATGAGCGCTGGATCAGGTACGTGGACACGGTCACTCATGGCATCTCCTACGGCCCCGCCGGCGGTCACGAAGTGCGAACGTGCCAATTGGTGGTGCGGTCGCCGGTCAGGCTGCCATCGGCGATGACGTCGTTGGCCGAGCGCGGCCAGTGTCCCGCGGGGAAACCGTCGTTGTTCTCGACGCGCTGCAACAGATCCTTGTATTGGCTGGAAACCGCGGTCAGGTAGGCGATGGCCGCGGTGACGACGGCGGTGATGATGCCCAGCGCCTTCAGCGTGGAGGCACCGGCCCCAGCGGCCGCGGGCGGCGCGCCGACTCCGGTGGAGGCGGCCGCTCCCCACCCGCTGAGCTCGATGACGTACGGGACGATCGCGGCGAGTACGCCGAGCCAGAACGCGATGATGCCGCCAGCGACCTTGGTCAGAGCATCGTCGATGTCGGCGGTCGCGGCCACGATCGCCGCCAGGGCTTTACCCTGATCCGGCAGCGTCCCGAGGTACGCGGTCGCGGCCGGCCCCTGCCATCGTTCGTCGATGTCGGTCTGGCCCGTGGTGGCCTGAGAGATCAGATCACTGACGGGCTTGCCGACCTCCTTGACCCAGTCGGTGCCGTGGTTCCAGAGCGTCCAAGGCACACCGGGCCGGGTGAAGAACTTTCCGATCTCCGAGAGCAGCCTCTTGACCAGCTCGACGAACCTGTTGAGCAGGTCCACCACGTCGTCCCAGAGCGGGCCGAGCCACTGGCCGACCCGATTGCAGGCATCCACGATCTTGTTGGTGAGATCGACGACCTGCTGCAACCCGTCGTCGACCCGCCGAAGCGCATCATTGAACTCGCCCTCCGACAACGGCAGCGCGACTCCCATATCCGTTCCCCCGGTCAGTAGATGCCCGTCATGCGGTGCACAGCGTTGATCTCGTCCTGCTCATAGCCGTCGGCGGCGTCGTCCAGGGCCGTAGCCAACGCGAGGAAGTTGGCTGCCCCTTCGTTGAGCAGCGTGTACAGCCTCTGCTGCAACTGCTGGTACACCTCGGCCAGGCCGAGTTGATCAGCGATGTAGGAGAAGTGCAGCGCACTCAGCTCCAGCCGGGCGGCCACGGCGGCCGCGTCGACCAGCTTGTCCTTCCCCGCGGCCCAGGTGGCAGCATCCTTGCGCAGCGCCTGGATCGAGGCCTGTATCTGCTGCTCAGTCGGCGGCATTGGCTAGTCCCTTCGTGGAACATCATCCTGGGCGACCGCCGGCAGACCCAGCGTCGCCAACAGAGCGGCGGGGCTGCCGCTGATCCGGTCCAGGTCGGGGAACGGCCATCGGCTCGTGGAGTCGCGAGCCTGCTGGTCCACTACGGCGTACCCGTCTGTGATCGCTGCGGTAACAGCGGTGCCGATCTCACGGTGACCGGCTTCAGCGGCCCATGCCTCGTCGAGAGTCAAGCCGGTCAACTCACCGCTCCCGGTGAAGGAGGCGACGACGTGCCCACCCGGATCACGGCCGGTCACCACGGCCTGACCACGGGCGGCTGCCTCCCGAATCACCTCGCCAAGCCGGTCGGTCGCATCCTGCAGCAGGCACCACAACCGGCGGATCGACTCGTGCGAGGACTCGTCGGCGGGACCGGATCCCGACCCGATCACGGGGTCTGCACCCGCGTCGCTGCTCGGCATCTCGTCCAAGCCGGAGCTGACGTCCGTCCGACCGATCTCAGCCGCCCAGGTCTCCAGCCGACGACTACTGGCCTCCCGATACGCGGCCAGCGCCGCGGTGGTCAAGTCGGCGGGACTGATCCGGGATCGCCAGCCCGGACCGACGTCCACGGACGCGATCCTGCCGAGCGTTGCGAGCACGACTCGTACCTGCTCGGACGGGTCTCTGCCGGACACCTCGGCTGCTGCGGCCTCAGCGGCCTTCAACCTGCCGGTCAGGGCTGCCGCGTCCCGTTCCAGGCCCTTCAGCTCGGGGAAGAAACCTGGGTTTGCCTTATGGGTCGGCTTTACCACAGAAAAACTCCCGAACTGACTAGAAAAGTAGAAAGTTCACCGTAACGGACTGACGCCCGGTGCCGCTGCCCCGCCGGCTCAGCTTGGGAACGGTTCGACTCGATGCATTGGGCTGGTCATGGCCCTGACCGGGCAGGCAAGTCCTCATCAGGACAGACATCAAGATCCAGCAACTACTGTCGAATTGGTCCCTTCGGGATCAAAGCGTCGCCCAAGTGCAGCGCTGGCCGGCCGCGCCGGCGGGCGTGGTGACCCGCAGCCGAGGTGTCAGCTTCGGCTTCGAGACGATCGCTTTCCTTCGGCGGACGAGATTGGTAAACTTTCCGTCCAAGTGTCGCGCAGGCGCACGACCTCGGCGCCTTCATGGATCCGCCTAAGTCAAGCGTGATCTTCGTCTATCCGGGTTCACGAGTCGCCACTCACTCCACCCGCCGATCGACATCATCAGCGTATTGCCGGTCAGTGTCTGCCAGATTGCTCACCGTCGCAGCCGGGCGCCATTTCGGTGAGGGTTGATCGATCGATCAGCTGCATGCATAAAATTGCATGATCAGCAAGCGTCTATTTGGTCTAAATCGGGCGACGAAGGTCGATAATAAAATGGTCGATTGGCATTGCGCTGTCGATGTTTGGGTATCGGTCGGTCTTCAATCGGTGGATGTCCATGGTTCACTCTCTCGCCATACCTTCTCCTGGCTCACCGAGACGTGAGTGAAACGTAGCCACGGGGGTTGCGTATGACGGAAATGGAATTTCATGTCCCGATTTTTTCGGCGCAAATCGCTCGCGTTGAGTATCGTCGTATCAAGTGTCACTTTGATGGCGTTCGCGGGCACTCCGGCCCACGCTGACGAGGGCGCGCCGAAGGCTCCTCCTACCGGTCAGCCCGACCTCATCGACTCGCAGGACCCGGGCGGGCGGCAGAACAAGCTCACCGACCTCAAGACCTGGATCATCGAACAGCCCGGCCTCGAGAACAGCGGCTACATCGAGTCGGTGAACGACGCGGCAGCGCTGTCGACGACCCTGCTGTGGCACGGGCCGGCGAACGACACGCAGCAGGCCATCATCGCCGAAGGTCGGCGCCGCGGCATTTCGGTCAACGTCCAGCAACGGAAGTTCAGCCGCGAACAACTCGTTACGGCCGTCGAGACGCTCGCCGGGCGAGGCAAAGACGCATTCGCGGATTTCGACCTCAATTCCATCAGCGGGATCACTGCGGAATTTGACGGCATCAAGGTGCAAGGAGTGCCCACCGGCAAGCCGGCGAAGAAACTCAACGCCGCGTCC
>NZ_QHHV01000182.1:0-9753 GCF_003947245.1 Actinoplanes sp. ATCC 53533
GGCCGGCCACTTTCCGTCCTCTCCGGCCGCGTGCCGGTCGACGAACAGCTTGATCAGCCTCTCCTGTTCGGCGAGGCTTGCTTCGGACAGCTCGAGGACGTCCCCGCCGATTTCCAGCCGCACTGTTCGGCGTACGCCGTCGCTGCGGCCAAGCCATGATTTGATCGCGGTTACTACCGAGCGCAGCCCTTGCGCCGATTTGCCGAGAGTGACCAGCAGGCCGCCGACCACGGCAACATCGAACGCCCGAGTGCCGGCCGGAGGCCCACCGGCGCGCATAGCGATCACGTCCTCAACGTCGAGTAGCCGCAGTTGATCGCGTAGGTATCCGGTCAGAGCGTCGAGCCGTTCGGCGTCAGCTCCGTCCTCGGACAGTTGAATGCGAAGTGTTCCGGTCATCGGGGCATCCCTCATGCAAATGAAGCTCGGCTTGAGCTTCCTCTTGTCCCACGGCGCTGGCAATCGGTTTGGTGACTCAGTCGGAGGGCCGGTGAGATCAGCTACGTATCTGCTGACCTCGATGGTCCTCTGAACCGGTCACGCCCGCCCTGCCGCCGATGGGCCAGGTGCGCGTCATCCCTTGACCTAAGAGCGAGGCCAGTGGTCGGTCAGAGTCAGGAAGTTGTCGGATCGTGGACAAGATATTGACGCGGCAATTCTCGGCGACCGTAGATGGATCTGAGTGCTGTTGCCTTGATCCCCTCGGAACCGGTGAGCGACGCGGCCGAGGTTCCGCAGCAAGTGATTCAACGCTAGGACTATCATGACCGTTTTGGCGGATTTCGTGGTTGTGAACACCGACCCAGCCTCCGCGTCCGGCGGAAAGTGGAAGTCAGATCCATTCGAAACGGGCGGCAGGTTGACGCGGGCCGTGAACGGCGTTGAACAGCACAACGCTTTCGTCGCGCTTACGCTGACTTCTGCTGCCGGAGGTCAGGACGTGGCCGTTCGGGTGATCGTAAACGATCATCCTCTGTCTCGGCTGGTAGAAGTCAAGAAGGACAGTCAACGGACGGCCATCGTCGCCTTCGTGGGTTCATTCTTGAATGAAAGTGGCAACCACAACGTGATCGAACTGCACAGTCGAGGCGAGCGTCCCTTCATTGTGTTACACGCCATCTGCCATTTCCGCCAGAACTCCTAGCCTATTCACCGTTACGGCGTCGTAGCCGCTGTAGGCGTCGTGGACCGCGACGCCGGTGAAGCGGGGCAGGATCCCGAACGCGGTCATCGACGCGACTGCCCGGCCGTGTTCGTCGATGTGGTAGCCGGTCAACCGGCCGGTCGCGGCGCGTCACCAGCAGCCCTAACCGGGCGGTGTCGCCACTTGCGCACTGCTGCCACATCAGCGCGTAGTGACTGGCCGCTGCGATGAGCAGCCCGCAGAACGTCGCCGTTGTCCACCGGTCATGCAGCACTGCGGTATCGCAGTCGGCATACCGGCTCCATCCGTCGCCGAAGATTCTCGCCACCTGCAGATCCGAACGGTCGGCGATCGCGCCGAGGCCGAGTGGCCGGTGGCCTGCTCTGCCGGTGGGTCACCGGCGACGAAGCCTACGGCGGCGACCCGGCCCTGGCCACAGCGCTGCGACAGCACCGGTTCGGCTACGTCCTGGCCGTCGCCTGCTCACACCGAGTACCGACCGGTCTCGGCATCCAACGCGCTGACCAGATCGCCGCCGGGCCTGCCTCAGCATGCCTGGCAGCGACTATCGGCGGGCGACGGTGCCGTTCGCCTATGACCTGCTCAACCCGCATGCCCGCCGATCAGACTCGGCCAGCTCGAACGTCACGACATCGAGCGGTGACGAACCATGGAGAGCTCCCAAACCGCCCTCGGATGCCAGGGTGGCGCCCATAACCCCGAGCACAGTCCACCGGGTGAACGCCGGAGACAGCTCGGCCGGAACCCATCGGCCGGGCCGCGCTCGCCGGTGAGCCCTGCCTCGCAGCGGGGCTGCGCCGGATCGAGGGCGGCTGATATTGTTCGGCGTCACATTGATCTTCTTTATGGCCTTTTCGACTACGGGGGAACGAAATGTCGAGAAGTGTGCACAGACTTCCGCGTCTGTGGATGCTGGTCGCCGCCTCAATCGCGGTGACGTTCACGGGCAGTGTTGCCATCCCAGCCGATGCGATCGCAGCACCGCCGGTGGTCGCGCAAGCTGCCGCCGACCCGACCACGATCGATGAGAAATATGCCGCCGCCGCCGTTCTCGGCTGGGTGCCGCGCGAGGAGGTCAGCCTCTCCGACCGCGACTTCGCCTCGGTGCTCTGGGAGAAGGCCTCGGAGAGGCACAACTCCCAGGTGAAGGCCGCCGCGCTGGCCGCCTTCAGCGATGGGAGCGATGCCGAGGCCGCATCCGCGGAGTTCATCAGGGCCGGCATCTTCGCGGCGAACGACCGGGACGTGGCGCTGAAGGCCCGCAAGGCCCAACTCGACACGATTCGGCTGCGCGCGGCCCAGGAGATCAACTGGGTGCCGGCGAACAACACCGAGCGGTCCACCATGCTGGACCAGACGCTGCAGAACTTCTTGTTGGCGTTCTGGCGCAAGGCGGCGACCTGGCCCGAGGTCAAGGCGGCGGCCGAGCCACTGACCGTGGCCGACGCCACCGACGAGCAGCGCCTCGACTTCCTGGAGCACGCCCTCTTCGACAAGGCCGAGAGCGACCGGCAGAACGAGATCGCCAACGGCAACGCCGAGGAGGTGGCCGCCCGGCAGGCCGCGGCGCTGCGCTCGGCGAAGGAGAAGGCGATCGCCACCGCGCTCAAGCGGTCGGCCACGCCGTACGAGCTGGACGATCTCGAGATGCGCGAGCTGATCCACCTGTTCGCGACCGACAGCACCGGGCGCAAGGTCAAGGCCGAGGCGACGATCGCGTACGCGAATCCGTCCGAAGAGGTCTGGGTCGCCTACGTCTTCACCGGCGTCCACCTGGCCAACAAGGTCGACCTGGACGAGCGTGACCTGGCCGAGGCACGGGCCAACGAGGTCAAGGTGCGCGACATCATGTACGCGGCCGAGGCCGACGGGTACAAGCCCACAGTGGTCGCGGCGTCCAAGAAGGCGCTCGAGGGTGTTGCTCTCGACCGCAGCCTGTTCCTGCTCGGCGGTCACGACACCGCCCGCGAGGCCGACTACATCCGGCCGTCGGCCGGCAAGATCCTCATGTTCCAGGCGGCCGGCTTCAACGGCTGCGCCGGCGACCTCGACGAGCTCCGGGTGACCACCACCGAAAACCGGACCCGGGTCGACCCGTGCAACGACAACCTCCAGTCGCAGCGCTGGGAGCTCGTGCCGGACACCACCGCGGGCCGCTACAAGTTGCAGTCCCGGGGGCTGTGCCTGCTCCCGGAGCGGGCCAAGATCCAGCAGGACGGCGCGCCGATCGTGCTTTCCGGCTGCAGCCAGACCACGGGCGCCTTCGTCTGGGAGCTGCTCGACGGCGGTCAGGGCAACGTGGAGATCCGCAACGTCACCAGCAACAAGGTGATCACCGCGGTGCCCGGCTCCGTCGCCGGTGCGCTGACGATGGTGCAGAACCCCAACGGTCACCTGGCTTCCCAGCAGTGGCGGCTGATCGATCCGTCCCACCAGGCCGCCGCCAGCGCGTCGCCGGTCGGGTCGTTCCGGATCAAGGGTTCCCGGTCCGGACGTTGTGTCCGGCCCGCGGGTGCGCTCGACAAGCCGGGCGAGGGTGCGCTCAAGGCTGGCGCGACCATGGAGTTGCGCGACTGCGGGAGCGGCACCGAGCAGATCTGGGATGTGACCGCGGTGTCCGGCACCCGCTTCAAGCTGCAGAACCGTGCCTCCCAGCAGTGTCTCTTCTACGGCGCCCCGTACGTGCAGGAATACACCGTGTCCCAGGGCGGCTGCAGTTTCGCCTCTATCGCCTGGACCGTCATGTTCAACTCCTCCGCCGGTGGATACCTGAGGTCTCTGGCCAGCGGGAGCTACCTGGGAGTGCGCGACGCCGGCACCGCCAACGGCAGCATGTTGAGCATCGCGGACTACGCCGTCACCAATGACCAGCGGTGGATCCTGGAGCCGGTCTCCGCGGGGGCGACCCAGCCGCAGCCGATCTGGGCCTCGACGGGCAAGCCGCACGCGAGTTTCGCCGGCACGGCCGTCACCTTCGTGCAGCAGTGCTCGTCGACCAAGTCCTTCTTCGCCTTCGACCACGCCACGACGGCCCCCAAGGGGATGCGGGCGCACACGGCGAACACGATCAAGAACCTGGTGCGAGCGGACGTCGCCAACTTCACGCCCATCCCCACCGAACAGTCCTGGCAGTTCTGCGCTCACGCGGTTCTGTCGAACACCAAGCTGGAAATCTCGATGAAGAGCATCCAGGCGAATGCCTGGGCCCGCGAGGTGACAAACCCGAGCGCGGGGCTGGCCGCCGATCAGGCCAGCGCCGCCAATGCCGGACGTTTCATCCTGCACAACCGCATCGCCAGGAACAGCGACGGCACCCACGTGGGCGTTCTGCAGTCCAAGACCAACGGCAAGTACGCCGTTCCGGACACGGCCGCCACCGGAACCCTGAACCGGGCCATCCGGTTCACCAGCGCGACGCAGACGGTCGCCGCGGAGTTCAACGCCGTCACCTGGCAGTAGCGGCACCTCGTCCGGAATGTCCCGTCGTCCCGGCCCCGCGCCGGGACGACGGGCCCAGCGTGCCTTGGGGAGGCATCCGCATGCTCAAGATCAATCGCCGGGGACGGCTGGCGGCCGTGGTGCTGGCGTCCGTTCTCACCGTAGGAATCACCCAGACCGTGACGATCGCACCGGCGTCGGCGGCGAGTCAGGCCGACCGGGAGCGCGTCCAGTGGCGGGCCCTGTCCGACGGCCGATGGGAGGTCCGGCAGGCGGCGGCCGTCGCGTTGACCAAGACACCGTCGCCGAGCGACCCGGACCCGGTGGCCACGTTCCTGCGTACCGGGCTCACCGCCGCGATGAACCGGGCCGCCACCTTCGAGCGCAACAACAACATCACCCTCGAGGTCGAGAAGCGGAACTCGCGATCGGGCTCGTTCGTCCACATCGGATGCGAGCGCGCGCTGCGGGCGACCCACGACGACAAGGACGACTTCATCCGGTACGGGCTGGCGGCCGCACGCGAGGCCGACCGGGAGGATCCGCAGCAGGAGGAGGTCGCGAAGCAGGCGCAGGCCGACCGCGAATACGTGGCGTCCATCGCCGAGTCCGACCCGGGCCCGCAGGTCCAGGCGGCGGCCTTCGCGGCGATCACGGCCGGTGAGGACCGGGACATCGCCGACTTCTTCTCGTACTACTGGGCGGCCGGGGCGCGCCTCGACGACGAAGCCTACAAACTCGCCATCAGCGACCTCGACCTCAAGGGCACCGCGAAGATGGCCCGGTTGCGCGAGGCCGCCCTGCGGGCGCAGGCGGCCGAGGAGGGGCTCAGCGGCGAGGCCCTGGAGAAGGCCCGCGCCGAGACCGCGTCGGCGTGGCGGGCGGTGCAGGTGTCCGCCACCGGTGCCAGTGTCGACTGGACGGCGGAGGCCGCCCGGGCCGCGGAACAGAGCGCGAGGTGGACCGCTGTGGCCGCGTACGCCGAAGGAGCGACCACCGAGCAGGACTGGGCCGGCGTCGTCGCCCGGGCGCGGACCGACGCGGCCGCCTGGCAGGAGGCCGTCCGCTGGGCCGAGCAGCAGGCGGCGGAGTGGGCGCGACTCGCCGAGGAGGCGGGCGACCGATGAAGATGTTGCGGTTCGTCCTGGCTGTCGTGCTCGGCCTCTCCCTGGCCGGGGGCGGCGTGGCCGTGCCGGCGTACGCCGACCCGAAACCGGCGGCCGCGGCCGCGAGTGGCAGCGACTGGACCGACGAAGAGGCGCGGTGGTACCGCGACAGCGTCGTCGACATCGCGATGTACGCGGCCGAGCCCGAGGTCCGGGATGCGGCCACCGCGGCGCTGACGGCCGGGACCACGCAGGCGATCGCCGATTTTGTTGACTCCGGCTGGGCGCGGGCCCGGCTCGCCGCCGCCCAGCGCAAGAGCCGGGACCGGGCCCAGGTCACCACGTGGTCCAGGACCGGCGGAACGAACGTCCAGCGGCTGGCCAAGCTGGCCCTGGCCGGGGGCGACTACACGATCGGCGAGTTCGTGGCGTACGGCTACGAGCTCGCCGATCGACTCGACCGCCCGGTCGCCGACACCCAGGCCGAGCGGGAACGGATCTATCAGCGCGTCGAGCGGATGATCGCGATGGGCGGGCCGACCGTCGTCGCGGACGGCAGCGCGGCCCTCGCCTCCGCCGACCCGGCCGTCATCGCCGCGTTCTACACGACCGGGTACGCCGCGGCCAACCGGGCCGACTGGGACAACCGGGACCGCGTACGCGTAGCCATCGAGCAGCGCAACGAAAGCATCGACCTGCTCACCGCCAACGCCTCCGCCGCCGAGGCCGGCGCCCGGGCGCGGGCCGAGATCCTGGCCGCCAACATCCAGGGTCTGGCCTACCTGGAAAGCTCACTGCTCGCCATGCGGCAGGCCGCGGCCGCGGCCAACGCCGCCGACCAGGTCTTCGAACAGGACCGGGTCAACCGCCCCCGGCAGCCGGGCCGGACCGCGCTGCTGGAGGCGCACAAGGCCGACGCCATCTCGCAGGCCGACCGGGCCACCCAGACGGCGCTGCAGATGAACGCGGTCATCGCGCGGGTGCAGATCGCCACGCGGGAACTGGCCGACGCGGGTCAGGACTACGGGCACGACTGGGCGCAGGTCACCGTCTCACTCGGCCTCGCCTCGCAGGCCGCCGCGCACGCCGCGGCGACGGCCAAGGACGCCGCCACGGCGACGCTCGCCGACAGCCTGGCGCTGGACGCCGACCAGAACGCCACCCTGCACGCGAACAACGCCGCGCGCTGGCTGGCCGAGACGAAGCACCAGGAGAAGGTGGCCGCGGACCAGGCGGTCGTGGCCAAGGCCCAGCAGAAGATCGCCGAGGCCGCGGCCAAGCGGGCCAACACCCAGCGTGGCATCGCCGAGAAGGCCGCCACCGACGCCCGCCAACACGCGGACAAGGCGCGCAAGCTGCGGGTCGACGCCGAGCAGGCGTCCGCCAACGCGGTCGCGCAGGCCCAGGTGGCCGGGTCGGCGCAGTTGGCGGCCAACGAGGCCATCCAGCGGGAGACCGCGGCGATCAACCGGATGAACCGGGCCGGCGAGCAGCTCAAGACCTCGACCAACCGGTGCTTCGCGGCCGAGGAGGAGTACAACGCGATCACCGCGGCGCTGGCCAAGGCGCGGGCCGAGGCCGAGGCGGCCGGGCAGGACGCCGACGAGGCGACCCGGGACCTGCGGATCCAGGCCGACCGCGCGCGCGACGCGTACCAGTCCGCGCTGGCGTGGAAGAACCAGGCGCAGGCGGCAGCCGACCGGGCCCGCGGTGCGGCGGAGGGCGCCACGGCCGCGGCCGATCGGGCACGTACGGCGGCCAAGGTGGCGCAGCAGAACGCGCTGACCGCCCGGAAGGCCTCCGACCGGGCCGGGCAGGCCGCGGTGGACGCGGTCCGCGCGGCCGAGTCGGCCCGGGTCGGCGCGGAGAAGACCCGCACCGAGGCCGAGGCCGCCGTCCGGGAGGCCGGGCAGGCCGTCGTCCAGGCCGACATCGCCGGCGACTCGGCCGGCAGCGCCGCGTTGCTGGCGTCGTTGACCGTCGATCGGGGGAGCACCGCAAGCTACATCGCGTCCCGGTTCGCCGCGGTCAACGGCGACGCCCGCAACGCGCTGACCGTCGCGAGCGAGGCGATCCTGGTCTCCCAGGCGGCGGCCCAGTCGGCCGCACGGCGAGCGGCCGAAGCGGATGCGGCCGCCCGGCACGCCACCCAGCAGGCGACGGATGCGGTCGGCGCCATCAAACCGGCGTACGAGGCGGCGGCCCGGGCGGTCGGCTCGGCGAACACCGCGATCGGTGCGGCCAACAAGGCGTACGACGCCGCGGTGGCCGCCACCAACGACGCCAACGGCGCGACCACGGCCGCCGGGGCGGCGACCAGGTGGGAGTCGGCCGCGTGGCAGGACGCCGCCATCGCGGACCACGCGGCGCAGACCGCCGGACTCGCGGCGGCCAGCGCGGGACGTGCGTCGGCGAGCATCGACCGGGCGTACGCGTGGGCGAAGAACGCCACCGCCGGCATCCACACACAGGCCAAGAAGCTCGCCGACATCCTCAAGGGCCTGCAGGACGAGAAGGCCAAGCAGGACGCGATCGCCCGTGAGCAGCAGGAGTTCGAGGACAAGGTCGAAGAAGGCATCCTCTCCTACCTGGCCTGCACCGGCGGCATGACCGACGCCTGCAAGCACCTGTGGGCGCTGGTGCAGCCGAGCCTCAAGACGGCCCTGGACGCCAGCAAGAACCACCTCGCGCTGCTGGGCCGCTGCTACACGGGCGACCGGCCCGCCTGCGACGAGGCGGAAGCCAACGGCGACCGGGTGGAGGACTGGTTCGTCCAGGTCGGCGCCGGCCTGCTGGAGGGGGCCAAGGGCTTCATCACGGGGCTGAAGGCGCTCGCCGACTGCGGCAGCTGGATCGTCGTCGGCACCAGCGGCGACTACTTCCGGAACAACTGCGGCAAGACCGTCGAGGGCTTCCGGAAGATGCCGGAGATGCTCCGCGACCACCCGCTCGAGCTGATCCACATCAACGAGTGGCGGGAGAACCCGGGCAAGGCGTTCGGGCTGACCCTGTTCGACGTCGCCTCGTTCGCCATCCCCGGCATCGGCGAGCTCGGCGGTGCGCTCAACAAGACGCTGGGCCAGATCAGCAACCTGCTGCGGTTCAGCGTGACCAAGATGTCCGGTGGCATTGGGCGGATCGAGCGGTTCACGGTCCGGCTGGCCGAGGGCGCCGGGGACGCCGGGAAGTTCGCCCAGATCACCGGCATCGGGCTCAAGCTGGAGAACGGCGCCGCCAAGTTCGACGACGCGTTCGCCCTGATCGACAGCAAGCTGTACAAGGTCGGCAGCACCACGGCCCGGCTGGACGGGCCGATCGACGCCTTCGACGGCGCGGTGGTCCACCTCGACGGTGGCGTGGTCACCATCGAGAACGGCGTTGTCAAGATCCGGGACCTCGCGCTCAAGGTGGGGCACGACGTCGACGTGCCGGACTCGCTGCCCGCCTGCCGGGTGCTCAAGGCGGCCCGGGCGGCTGCTGCCGCCGCCTGCAACGGCACGCAGTCCGACGGCAGCTGGCAGTACACGGAGAACGGGGTCGACCTCAAGCTCTCCAAGCAGGCCAACCAGCTCGCGGACCAGGCCGTGGCGGACGCGTGGTTCGACGCGGACAAGCTGTCGCCGCGGATGAAGGCGATGATCGAGGCGTGGCCCGGTGCGAGCCGGGAGGGCTGGTCCTATCGGCTCAAGGACGCGGACTCCCTCAAACGCAAGCTGTACGGCGACCTGAAGGGCGATGAGAGCCGGGCGGCGGAACTGCTCGCCAGGGCCCGCGACAACATCCGGTACACCGCGGTGTTCGAGACGAAGGATTACGTCGCCGGCGTCCAGGCGGCGGTCCGGGAGATGAAACAGAAGAGGTTCGAGCTGGTCGAGGCCAAGAACGACTGGTCGCCGCAGTCCAAGCGGCTGTACAAGGGCATCAACCTGACCTGGCGGGACCCGCAGACCGGCGCGCTGTTCGAGTTGCAGTTCCACACCCCGGAGAGCTTCTGGGTCAACAAGGCCGAGCACCCGTTCTTCGAGATCACCCGCCTCGGTGACA
>NZ_QHHV01000183.1:0-24444 GCF_003947245.1 Actinoplanes sp. ATCC 53533
CCTGACCGTGGGTATGCCGAACGGCCCGCAGACGGAGAACCACAACCCGTTCCTCACCACGTCGGCCGGCGCCCAGCTGGGCTACCGCTGGATGCTCTACGAGCCGCTGATGATGTGGAACCCGGTGAAGCCGGCCGAGCCGTCCCGCCCGTGGCTGGCCACCGGTGTCGAGTGGACGCCCGATTTCAAGAAGGCGACCATCACGGTTCGCGACAACGCGAAGTGGTCCGACGGCAAGCCGCTCACCGCCGACGACGTCGCATACACGTTCAACCTCATCAAGAAGACCGAGGCGCTGAACCTGGCCGCCACGCCGTACGGCGAGATCACCGCCAGCGGCAACACGGTGACGGCCACGTTCACCAGCTCGATGTTCGTCTACAAAGACACCTGGCTCGGCCAGACCCCGATCGTGCCCAAGCACATCTGGGAGACCATCAAGGACCCCACCACCGACCCGAACAAGACGCCGGTCGGCTCGGGCCCGTACACGCTGAAGACCTTCACCCCGCAGACCACCACGCTGGTGGCGCGCACCGACGGCTACTGGCAGGACCTGCCGCAGGTCAAGGAGTTGCGCTACACGTCGTACACCGACAACAACGCGCAGACCACCGCGCTGACCGACGGTTCGGCCGAGTGGAGCTTCGTCTTCATCCCGAACTACAAGACGGTCTTCATCGACAAGGACCCGGCGCACTACAAGGTCTGGGCTCCGCCGGTGCTCGGCATCCACGGCCTCTACATCAACACCACCAAGGCGCCGTTCGACAACGTGGCCCTGCGCCGGGCGATGAGCATGGTCGTCAACCGCGAGGACATCTTCAACCAGGCCTCGGCCGGCTACTTCCACCCGCTGGTGTCCAGCGTGACCGGACTGCCGTCGCCGGCCGGTGACGCCTACGTCGCGGCGGAATACAAGGGCAAGACGCAGGCCGTCGACGTCGAGGGCGCCAAGCGGGTCCTCGCCGAGGCGGGCTTCAAGCTCGAGGGCACCACGCTGAAGGACCCGGGCGGCAAGCCGGTCAAGCTCACCCTCACCGACCCGAGTGGCTGGTCGGACTACCAGACCTCGCTCGAGATCGTGAAGAGCAACCTGGCCGAGATCGGCATCGCCGCCACCGTCGACAAGGCGAACCAGGACGCCTGGTTCCGCAACGTCGAGGAGGGCAAGTTCGACGCCACCTTCCGCTGGACCAACGGCGGCGCGACGCCGTGGAACCTGTACCAGACCGTGATGGACGGCAAGCTGCTCAAGAAGGTCGGCGTGGCGTCACCCGGCGGCAACTTCGGCCGCTTCAACAGCCCCGAGGCCACCAAGGCGCTCGGCGACTATGCGAATGCCACTGACGAGGCCGGCCGTACCGCCGCGCTCGCCACGATCCAGAAGGTCTTCGTGGAGCAGGTGCCGATGATCCCCGTCGGCGCGGACAACATCGGGATGGCCTACAGCACCAAGAACTGGGTCGGCTGGCCCGACGACACCAACCCCTACAGCGCCGGCCAGCCCACGCAGGCCAACGCCCTGGACGTCGTCCTGCACCTCAAGTCCGCCAACTCCTGACCCGCACCGCCGTGCCCCGGACGGGCTCGTACCGTCCGGGGCACCGCACCGCGGCAGTTCCGACACCCTGCGAAGGAACTAGCCATGACGTTGAGCCCAGAGGCCGAGGCGCCGGCCAGCGAGGTGGTGCTTGAGGCGATCGGCCTGACCAAGCACTTCCCCGTCCGCCGGACGCTGCGCGACCTTTTCAGCCGCACGCACGACGCCGTCCACGCGGTGGATGACGTGCACCTCACGCTGCGACGCGGCCGCGTGACCGCCCTGGTCGGCGAGTCCGGCTCCGGCAAGTCCACCGTGGCCCGCCTGCTCGCCCAGCTCTATCCCCGCACCGCCGGGGACATCAAGCTGCACGGCGAGAGCACGAAGGTCCGGGGCGGCCGGCAGTTCCGCCGGTACGCCGCCCGGGTCCAGATGATCTTCCAGGACCCGTTCGCGTCGCTGAACCCGGTGCACACGATCCGGTACCACCTGACCCGGTCGCTGAAGATCCACCACAACGCCGGCAACTCCGCGGCGGAGCTGGAGGCCGCGCTGACCAACCTGCTCAACCGGGTCAGCCTGACGCCGCCGGAGCGCTACCTCGACAAGTTCCCGCACGAGCTCTCGGGTGGCCAGCGCCAGCGCGTCGCGATCGCCCGCGCCCTCGGCGCGGACCCGGAGGCCCTGCTCGCCGACGAGCCGGTGTCCATGCTGGACGTCTCGATCCGGCTCGGCGTGCTCAACCTGCTGCGCGACCTGAAGGAACGGCTGAACCTCGCCATCCTCTACATCACCCACGACATCGCCTCGGCGCGCTACTTCGCCGACGACACGATGGTGATGTACGCCGGCCGGATGGTCGAGGGCGGCGACAGCGAGTCCGTGACCCAGTCGCCGGCGCACCCGTACACCCGGCTTTTGATCGACTCCGCGCCCGACCCGGACCGGATCGCGAACCTGCTCGGCGATGCCGCGGACCGCGGCAACGGCGAGCCGCCCAGCCTGATCAGGCCGCCGAGCGGCTGCCGCTTCCACCCGCGCTGCCCGATGGCGATGCCGCGCTGCCGCACCGACCTGCCGGTCCGCCTGGAGATCGGGGACCGGCCCGGCCACTGGGCCGCGTGCTGGCTCTACGACGAGGCCACCGTCGCCGCCCAGCCGCCCGGCTCGGCCGCGGCGGGCTACTCCCCCGAGGCCGTGACGGTCGCGGCGGACGCGCACCCGGAGGAGGTCCGATGAAGTTCCTGATCCAGCGGATCCTGTTCTATCTCTTCACCGCGTGGGCCGCGATCACCATCAACTTCTTCATCCCCCGGATGATCCCCGGCGACCCGGTCAAGTCGCTGTTGGCCCGCTTCCAGGGGCAGATGAGCAGCGACGCGATCGACTCGCTCTACGTGCTGTTCGGCCTGGACAAGGACGCCAGCATCTGGAGCCAGTACATCGACTACTGGAAGCAGCTCTTCCAGGGCGACCTGGGCCTGTCGTTCACCGCGTTCCCGTCGCCGGTCTCCGAGGTCATCGGCGACGCGCTGCCGTGGACCGTGGCGCTGGTCGGCATCACCACCATCATCAGCTTCCTGATCGGCACCAGCCTCGGCGTGCTGGCCGGCTGGCGGCGCGGCTCGTGGATCGACGGCCTGCTGCCGGCCACCACGTTCCTGTCCTCGGTGCCGTACTTCTGGCTGGGCCTGCTGGCGATCTACCTGCTCGCCGGCCCGGACAGCTTCTTCCCCTCCTCGGGCGGCTACGGCACCGACGTCGTGCCGTACCCGGACTGGCCGTTCATCTCCAGCGCCCTGCAGCACAGCCTGCTGCCCGCGCTGACCATCCTGATCTCGTCGGTGAGCGGCTGGATCCTGAGCATGCGCAACATGATGGTGACCGTCGCGGCCGAGGACTACATCACCGTCGCGCACGCCAAGGGCCTGTCGGACCGCCGGGTGGCGCTGAGCTACGCGGCCCGCAACGCGCTGCTGCCCAACATCTCCGGCTTCGCGCTGTCGCTGGGTTTCATCGTCGGCGGCACCCTGCTGGTGGAGATCGTCTTCTCCTACCCGGGACTCGGCTTCCTGCTCTTCCGGGCGGTCGGCGCCAAGGACTACCCGCTGATGCAGGGCATCTTCCTGGTCATCACCATCTCGGTGCTGGTGGCGAACCTGATCGCGGACATCGCCTACCTGCTGCTCGACCCGCGCACCCGCAAGGAGGGCTGACAGGTGACCATCCCCACCTCCAGCATCGACCAGGTCATTCCCGGCCAGGGAGCGATGGCCCAGCCGGAGCCGGCGAAGCCGGGTAAGGCGGCCAAGCGCCGCAGGTTCCGGTTCGTCGCCAACCGCAAGGCCCTGGCCGGCCTCATCATCCTCGGCGTCTACCTGCTGTTCGCGGTCATCGGGCCGTGGGTCGCGCCCTACGACCCGGACGCGCGCGGCAGCCAGTTCGTGCAGCCGCCGTCGGCCGACCACTGGTTCGGCACCACCCACCTCGGCCAGGACGTGTTCAGCCAGATCCTGGTGGGCACCCGGGCCGTCATGCTGGTCGGCCTGGCCGCCGGCATCATCGCCACCCTGCTGTCGGTCCTGATCGGCGTCACCGCCGGCTATCTCGGCGGCGGGTGGGACGACAGCCTGTCGGCACTGTCCAACGTGTTCCTGGTGATCCCGGCGCTGCCGCTGATCATCATCGTGACCGCGGCGGTGCCCAGCGGCGGCGACACCCTGGTCGCGCTGATCATCGGCCTGACCTCGTGGGCCTGGGGCGCCCGGGTGCTCCGGGCGCAGACGCTGTCGCTGCGCAGACGCGACTACGTGGAGGCCTCCCGGGCCAACGGCGAGTCCACCTGGCGGATCATCATCTTCGAGATCCTGCCGAACCTGACCGCGATCATCGCGTCCGGCTTCGTCGGCACGGTCATCTTCGCGGTCACCTCGGAGATCACCCTGGCCTTCATCGGCATCGGCTCGGCCACCTCGTGGAACTGGGGCACGATCCTGTTCTGGGCGCAGAGCCAGCAGGCCCTGGCGCAGGGCGCGTGGTGGTGGTTCGTCCCGGCCGGTCTCGCGATCGCGCTCCTGGGCACCGCCCTCTCACTGATCAACTTCGGCATCGACGAGTTCGTGAGCCCGCGCCTGCGCAGCATGGGCAAGACGAGGGTCAAGACCGCCTCGGGGCGCACCGTACGGATGCGGGTCGGCTTCACGCCGGTGCTGGACAACTCCGGCGCTCCGCACACCCACGCCAGCCCGACCCCGGTGATCCGCAGCAAGGAGTCGACGCGATGAACGAACCCGTGCTTGAGATCAGGAATCTCAACGTGGACTACGGGCTGGGCGACCAGGCGGTGCACGCCGTACGGGATGTGAACCTGACGCTGCACCGCGGCGAGGTCCTCGGCCTGGCCGGCGAGTCCGGCAGCGGCAAGTCCACCCTGGCGTACGGGCTCACCCGGCTGCTGGCACCGCCCGGCGTGGTCAGCGGCGGCCAGGTGGTCTACCACCCGGAGCGGGGCGAGCCGTACGACGTCCTGGGCCTGACCGACAAGCAGCTGCAGGCGTTCCGCTGGGCCGAGACGGCGATCGTCTTCCAGGGCGCCATGAACTCGCTGAACCCGGTGCACAAGATCTCCACCCAGCTGACCGACGTGCTCGCCGCCCACGAGCCGCAGATGTCGGCGCACAGCCGCAACGCCCGGGCCCGGGAGATGCTCAAGCTGGTCGGCATCTCGGCGGACCGGATGGACGCCTACCCGCACCAGCTCTCCGGCGGCATGCGCCAGCGGGTGATGATCGGCATGGCGCTGATCCTGCAGCCGCAGGTGGTCATCATGGACGAGCCGACCACGGCGCTCGACGTGGTGATGCAACGGCAGATCCTGGGTCAGCTCATCGAACTGCGCGAGCGGCTCGGCTTCTCGGTCATCTTCATCACCCATGACCTGTCGCTGCTGGTGGAGTTCTCCAACCGGATCGCCATCATGTACGGCGGCCGGATCGTCGAGGAGGCGCAGGCCGCCACGCTGTACCGGGACTCGCTGCACCCGTACAGCAAGGGTCTGCTCTCCTCCTTCCCGGCGCTGCGCGGCCCGCGCCGCGAGCTGACCGGCATCCCCGGCTCACCGCCCGACCTGAAGGGCATGCCGACCGGCTGCTCGTTCCACCCCCGGTGCCCGAAGGTCTTCGACCCCTGCGCCGACAACATTCCGGTGCTCGGCAACCCCGGCACCCCGGACGGCGCGACCCGCACCGTCGCCTGCTGGCTGCACCCCGTCGGCTGAGCCCAGCCGCGGCGGAAGACCCATGCGACTTCGTTCCAGAGCCCCCCATCCCCCTCCTGGAGAACGATGAACCCCACCACCACGTCCGTACCCGGGCTGCTCCTGCCCATCGCCGATCTGCCACCGTCGTTCAAGTGGGGCGTCGCCACCTCCTCTTACCAGATCGAGGGCGCCGCCGCCGAGGACGGCCGGACGCCGTCCATCTGGGACACGTTCTGCCGGGTGCCCGGCGCCGTGACCGGCGGCGACAACGGCGACGTCGCGTGCGACCACTACCACCGGATGCCGCAGGACGTCGCGCTGATCAAGAGCCTCGGCGTCGACACGTACCGGTTCTCGGTGGCCTGGCCCCGGGTACAGCCCGGCGGTCGCGGCCCGGCGAACCGGGCCGGCCTGGCCTTCTACGACCGGCTGACCGACGAGTTGCTGGCCGCCGGCGTCGACCCGTGGGTCACCCTGTACCACTGGGACCTGCCGCAGGAACTGGAGGACGCGGGCGGCTGGCCGCACCGCGACACCGCGTACCGCTTCGCCGACTACGCGATGCTGGTCTTCGACAAGCTCAGCGACCGGGTGGACAACTGGACCACACTCAACGAGCCGTGGTGCTCGGCCTGGCTGGGCTACTACGTCGGCGTGCACGCCCCGGGCCGCAGAGACTTCGGCGACGCCATCGCCGCGGTGCATCACCTGCTGCTCGGCCACGGCCTCGCGACCGAGCGGATGCGGGCCGCGGCGACGCGCGAGATGAAGTTCGGCATCACCCTCAACATGGGTACGGCCGACCCGGCCACGGACACGCCGGCGGACCGGGAGGCGGCCCGCCGCGCCGACGGCATGGGCCTGCGCATCTACCTGGACCCGCTGCGCAAGGGCGAGTATCCGGCGGACATGGTCGCGGACCTGGCGGCCCGGGGCACGGCGTTCCCGGTGCGGGAGGGTGACCTCGAGGTCATCGCGGCGCCGTTCGACGTGCTGGGCGTGAACTACTACTTCGGGCAGGACTTCAGCGGCACCGACGAGCAGGGCAACACCCACGAGGCCGACGGAACCCCGGTCGTGCGCCCGATTCTGCCGGCCGGCCCGCGGACGGCGATGAACTGGCCGATCACCCCGGAACGCTTCACCGACCTGCTGGTCCGGCTGCACCGCGACTACCCGGGGCTGCCGATGGTGATCACGGAGAACGGCGCGGCGTTCGACGACAGCGCGGACGACGACGGGAACGTGGCCGACGAGGGGCGGACCGCGTACCTGGCGGAGCACATCGCGGCGGTCGCCGCCGCCCGCGAGCGGGGCGCCGATGTGCGGGGCTACTTCGCCTGGTCCCTGATGGACAACTTCGAGTGGGCCGAGGGCTACGCGAAGCGCTTCGGCATCGTGCACGTGGACTACGCCACGCAGGCCCGGACGCCGAAGCGGTCCGCGCTCTGGTATCGCGACATGATCAGCCGCGTCCGCGGGAACTGACCCCGGCACCGGTACGGCGGCCCGGTCGCGGGCCGCCGTACCGGTGATCAGGTAGGACCGGAACCAGCCGGGGCTAGACGATCAGGGTGCCGCGCTGGATCCAGCGGCCGGCGAGCGGGCCGGTCTCGGCGAGCAGATATTCTCGCCCGTTCCACACCGCGGCCGCGATCGTGCCGAACGGCGTGACCTCGGTGGTCACCACGCTCACCCGGCTGAGCACCTTGCCGAGGTTGTCGAACGTGAAGCCGGTGAACTGCTTGTTCGCGGCCATGGTGACCCGGCGCGCCGGATAGTGCCGATAGCTCAAGGACCGGCCCCGCATCGCCGAGATGGCGTACTTCTCCTGCACGTAGTGGCCGGCCAGCGCGCCGGCGGTGATCCGGTACCAGAGCCCCGGTTGCCCGCGAACGCGCTCGCGCCGGTCCGCCGGGGCGAACGAGGGCCGGGTCAACCGCAAGGTCTTTCGGGCGGCCACCTTCCCCGCGCTGGTGAACTTCACTCCGGTGTGCGTGCCGGCGGCGAAGATCACCAGGCCTTTGACGGCCGGCGGTGGATAGTCCGCGGACAGCGTCTCGGCCAGGCGCAGGAAGGCCAGGCCCCGGGAGATGGCGAATATCCTGAAGAACTGCCTGAGGTGGATGAGGTGATAGACGTAGGACAGCGCGGTGGGGTGGGTGAGACAGTACTGGCTGAGCCACTTCGGGTTGCGGTATGCGGTGAAGTAGTCCGCCGCCGTGGTCAGCGCGCCCCGATACAGGGTCTTCGCCCGTTCGTCCTGCGTCAGCCGCCAGTAGTCCCACATGCCGTAGGTCGCGAACAGGTGGCCGTTGAGGGTTCGGTCGGGAGACGTTCCCGGATATTCCTCCAGCCACAGCCGTTTGTACTTGTCGACCCAGACCACCCACGGCGTGCCGGCCCCGCGCGGCCGCAGGAAGCTGGCGAACACTCCGTCCGCCGCGTTCCGGTATCTCACGTCGTTCGTGAGCTCGTACAGCCGGACGAACAGGGTCATGGCTTGTCCCTGCGCCATCGCCGAATACCACGGCGCGGCCATCCGCGCGTTCGCCCGCCCGTGGAGGTAGAAGTCGAACGGATAGGGGAGATACCAGGCTGTGCCGATCTTGTCGGCACGCGCTATCAGCCGGCCGGCTTGTGCCTTCGCCCGGTTCAGATACCGCTGGTCGCCGTTGAGGACGAAGCTCTCCACATTGTCGATGCCGTATCCGGCCTGACCGACGGGGTGGTCGTAGAGCCGGTTGCCGATCCGGCGCATCCGGACGCCGGCGGCATCGTGCACGCCGCTGTCCACCAGGGCCGTCGGGGTGGCCCGCGCATACGGAAATCGGTCGCGCGACAGGTTGTGGATTCCGTACGCGTCGGCCTTGAACGAGAAGGTGAGCGGGGCGAGGGCGACCGCGGCGGCGCCCAGCCGGGCATCGCCCTGCTCCGGCTGAGACTCGATCGGTCGAGGCGGTGGCACCGCCCGTCCCTCGTCCAGCGGTGAGACGGAGGTCAAGTCAGGCAGCGTCGTCTCGGGCAGGTCCGGGACAGGCGGTTGCGGTGCGGAGCGGCCCGGGGATGAGGTCGAACCGGCGACCGGGACACTCCAGGCTGGGGCCGGCAGTGCACCTGCCAGCATCGACATCGCCGCGACGGCGGTCACGACAGCGGAACGGGAACGCGGCATCTCCTCGCCTCCTTGGGCTACGGTCAGTCCAGACTCCCATTCATGGAGGTCACTGCGCGGCCCTAGCGGGGTCCCCCGAACGGACAAAGCACTGCTCCGCTCTGTCCGGATCAGACGTTCGGGTCTAGACCGTGAAGTCGACACCCTGCGCGAGCGGGAGCTCGCCGGAGAAGTTGACGGTGTTGGTGGCACGCCGCATGTATGCGCGCCAGGCGTCCGAGCCGGACTCGCGTCCGCCACCGGTTTCCTTCTCGCCGCCGAAGGCGCCGCCGATCTCGGCGCCCGAGGTCCCGATGTTCACGTTCACGATGCCGCAGTCGGAACCCACGTCGGAGACGAACAGCTCGGCCTCCGCCTGGTCGTTGGTGAAGACGCTGGAGGAGAGCCCGTGCGGAACGGCGTTGTTGAGCGCGATCGCGGACTCGATGTCCTGGTACGGCAGGACGTAGAGCAACGGCGCGAACGTCTCGCGGGCGACGATGTCGGTCTGCGCGTCGATCCGCACGATCGCTGGACGCGCGTAGTAGGCGTCGGGTGCCTCGTCCTGCAGAACTCGGCCGCCGCCGGCCACCAGCTTGCCGCCCTCCACGCCGGCCTGCTGGATCGCGGCGTCCATGGCGGCGTAGGCGCGGCCGTGGATGAGCGGCCCGACGAGCGTGCCCGCGGTCATCGGGTCGCCGATCGGAAGCCGGCCGTACGCCGACACGAGCCGGTCCGTCAGCTCATCGATCACTGAGGTGTGCGCGATGACCCGGCGCATGCTGGTGCACCGCTGGCCGGCGGTTCCGGCCGCGGCGAAGACGATGCCCCGGGTGGTCAGATCCAGGTCGGCGCTGGGGGTGACGACGGCGGCGTTGTTGCCGCCCAGCTCGAGCAGCGAGCGGCCGAACCGGGCGGCGACCCGGGGGCCGACCGCGCGACCCATCCGAGTGGATCCGGTGGCGCTCACGAGCGCGACGCCGGCGTGGTCGACCAGGGCCTCGCCGGTGTCGGCACCGCCGAGGAGCACCTGGGAGAGGTGCTCCGGCGCGCCCACCTCGGCGCTGGCTCGGCGAAGGAGCGCGTCGCAGGCCAGCGACGTCAGCGGGGTCAGCTCCGAGGGCTTCCAGATCACGGAGTCGCCGCACACGAGGGCCACCGCGGTGTTCCACGACCACACCGCGGCGGGGAAGTTGAACGCGCTGATCACGCCGACCACGCCGAGCGGGTGCCAGGTCTCCATCAGCCGGTGCCCCGGGCGCTCGGAGGGCATCGTCCGGCCGTAGAGCTGCCGGGAGAGGCCGACGGCGAAGTCGCAGATGTCGATCATCTCCTGGACCTCACCGCGGGCCTCGGAGGTGATCTTTCCGACCTCGAGGCCGATCAGGGTGGCAAGGTCGTCCTTGTGCTCGGTGAGGAGCTCCCCGAGCCGCTTGACGAGGGCACCGCGGGCCGGGGCCGGCACCGTGCGCCAGGCGCGGAAGGCCTGCTGGGCCCGCTCGACCGCGTCGTCGACCGCCTCGGCACCCGACCAGGCCAAGGACGAGAGCGCCTGGCCGTTGATCGGCGACTGGGCCGTGGCGGGGCCACGCAGGGCGCCGAGGTCGACGCCCAGGCGCTCGACGGTGGCCGCCGCGAGGGCTGCGAGCTCGGCCTGGGTGGGAATCCTGTGGTGGGTCATCGTGCGACTCTCCTCGCTCTGTTCAGACGATGTTCAGTTCGGGGCGGACCTGGCTGCCGTCGAACCTGCGCGAGTCCAGGCCGGACACGTCCACGACCGGGGCGCGACCCAGGTAGAGGTCGCGCATCACCTCGCCGACGGCGGGGCCCATGAGGAAGCCGTGGCCGGAGAACCCGGTGGCGTAGAGGAAGCGTGACAGTCCGGGGGCCTCGCCCACCAGAGCGTTGCAGTCCGGCGTGACCTCGTACAGTCCGGCCCACCCGCCGCCGAGTCCGACCTCGGAGATGCGCGGGGCGCGGCGCTCGATCGCCGCCGCCAGCCGCGGCAGCCAGTCGTCGGACCGCTGCAGTTTGAAGCCGGGCGTCTCCTGCCGGTCCGACATTCCCAGCAGCAGGCCGGGGCCTTCGCGGTGGAAGTACAGGCTCGTCGTGAAGTCGATGGTGAAGGGGGTTTCGGGGTCCAGTCCGGGGACGGCCTCGGTGGTCAGGATCTGCCGCCGCAGCGGGACCACGGGTAGGTTCACCCCGGCCATCTCGCCGATCGCCGCCGACCAGGGACCGGCCGCGCAGACCACCGTGTCGGCCCGGATGGCGCCGCGGTCGGTGACCACGGAATCGATGGCATGGCCATCGTGGACGATGTCGGTGACCGTGGTGCCGCGCACCAGCTTCGCGCCGGCCCGCCGGGCTGCGGCGGCGTATCCCAGGACCACGGACTCGGGCGTGCAATGGCCGTCGGTGGGCGAGTAGGCCGCGGCGAGGAGCCCCTCCGTGGAGATGAGCGGTGAGAGCCGCCCGGCCTCGGCGACGTCGATCATCCGGCTGGGCACACCGAGCTCGTTCTGCAGGACCACGTTCTTCTCGAACCGGACCACATCCTCCGGCCGGTCCAGCAGGAACAGGTAGCCCACCTGACGCAGGTCGATCTCCTGGCCGAAGTCGGCCTTGAAGTTCTCGAACGCGCGCAGGCTGCGCCTGCCCAGCTCGATGTTGACCCCGTCCGAGAACTGCGCGCGGACGCCACCTGCCGCCCGGCACGTCGAGCCGGACCCGAACTCGCCCTTGTCGAGCAGCACGACGTCGGCGACACCCGCGCCGGCCAGGTGGTAGGCGGTGCTGAGCCCGATCACGCCGCCGCCGATGACGACGACCGAGGCACGGCTGGGCAGTGCGCTACGTGACACGGAGGTCCCCTTCGGCAGGAGCACTGTGGGCACGGACAGAATGAGCCCCGGTCAACCGCTGAAACAAGCGAATGATTCTCGCCGGCCCCCTGACCGTGGGGACCCGGGGCAGCCGGCCGCCGAGCGTCGCTGCCGAGGATCCTCCCGCCGGCGAGCACCCACTCAGGAACGACACGCGCCGGCGATGCCGCCTGTCCTACGGACGGCCGCGGGTCAGGGATCGACGGTGGGCGGCGCGCGACAGCGGCGCCGCCGGGCCCGCCGTCACCGGCAGGCCGCCGTCGGCGAGCAGGCGGGCGATCGGCAGGGTGGCCGCGCCCATCGCGACGGCGTCGGGTCCGAGCTGGCACAGATCGATCCGGGTACGGGAGTACGGATGCCGCAGGGCGTTTCGGGCGGCCGCGGCGCGAATGTCGGGAAGAAAACGCTCTCCCAGCGCCAGGCCGGCCGGGCCACCCAGCACGATCCGCTCCGGGGAGAACAGGTTGACCAGGCCCGCGATGCCCGCGCCCAGGTAGCCGACGGTCTGCGTGATGACCGCGGCGGCCGCGGAGTCCAGGACCCCGTCGGCCGCGAGCATCCTGGTGAGCAGCTTGGGATCGGGCTGCTGACCGGTCGCCGCGGCGAGCCGGGCGATCACCGTCTCCGACCCGATGTACGCCTCCAGGCAGCCCCGCGCCCCGCACCGGCAGACGTCGCCGTCGTACACCAGGGTGGTGTGGCCCCACTCCCCCGCATTGCTGAACGCGCCGCGATAGCCACGGCCGTCCAGCACGACGGCCGCGCCGACCCCGGTGCCGACCATGACGATGACCGCGTGCCGCGCGCCCCGGCCGGCGCCGAACCACATCTCGGCCTGGCCCAGCGTCTTGGCGCCGTTCTCCACGAAGACCGGCACGTCGGTGCCGGCCCGCAGCATCTCGCCCAGCGGTACGGCGTCCCAGCCGGTGGTCTGCGAATGCACGACCGGCGAGCCGGCGGAGTGGTCGACCACGCCCGGGACACCCACGCCGAACCCGAGCACCGCGGAACGCTCGACGCCGGCCTCGGCGATGACCGCCTCCAGCCCTTCGAGCAGCTTCGCGGCCGTCAGCTCCGGATCGGGGCCGTCCTCGCCGAGCGAGAACTGCGCCACGCCGAGCCGGGACATGGCCAGGTCGTACAGCTCGACCAGCAGGCGGGTCTCGCCGACGTCGGCACCGGCGACGTAGCCGTACCCCGGTGCCACCCGCAGCAGCGCGCGCGGCCGGCCGCCGTCCGAACCGACCAGGCCGGCCTCCTCGACCAGGCCCTCGTCGATCATCTCGCCGATCAGGTTGCTCACGCTGGCCTGGCTCAGCGCGGTCGTGTCACCGAGCTGCTGCCGGCTCTGCCGGCCACCGTGGAACAGGTCCGTGAGCAGGCTTGCCCGGTTGGCGCGGCGAACGTCCCGCACCGTGGTGCGCCTGGTCTCCAACCCGTACCACCTTCGCATTCAGCCCCGTCGACCTGCCGTCCAACGCTATGCCACTGACATCATGTGGCAACCCGGGCGCGGAAACCACCAGGCGACGAACTCCGGCCTGGGATACGGTCACCGCCGTGACCGACTATCGCACCCTGAACCGCGCCAATTGGGACGAACGCGCACCGGCGCACGCGGCCTCCTCGGGCTACGGGGTGGCTGCTTTCGCCGACGATCCGGCCCACCTCAGCGCCGTGGTCCGCTTCGACCTTTCCCTGCTGGGTGACATCCGCGGCCTGCGCGGCGTGCACCTGCAGTGCCACATCGGTACGGACACGGTGTCACTGGCCCGCCTCGGCGCGACCATGACCGGCGTGGACTTCTCCCCGGCCTCGCTCGCCGAGGCCCGGCGCATCTCGGCGCTCGCCGGCACCCCGGTCGAATACGTCGAGTCGGACGTCTACAGCGCCGCGGACAAGCTCGACCGCGGCGGATACGACCTGGTGTTCACGGGCATCGGCGCACTCTGCTGGCTGCCGGACATCCGCCGCTGGGCCCGGGTCGTCGCGGACCTGCTGCGACCGGGCGGCCGGCTGTTCATCCGCGAGGGCCACCCGATGCTGTGGGCGATGGCGGATGAGCCCCGCCCGGACGGGCTGCTGGCGCTGGAGTTCCCGTACTTCGAGCAGAAGGAACCGACAGTCTGGACCGAGGGCGGCACGTACGTCGAGACCGACGCCGTCTTCACCCACAACACCACCCACGAGTGGAACCACGGGCTCGGTGAGATCGTCACCGCGCTGATCGACGCGGGGATGACGGTGACCGGGCTGGTCGAGCACGACACCGCGCCGTGGGACGCGCTGCCCGGTCAAACCCACCGGGTCGACAACGGCGAATGGCAGCTCAGGGACCGTCCGAACCGGCTGCCGCACACCTACACGCTGCAGGCGGTGCGCAACCCCGTTTAAAGATCGGCGCATTCGGGGTATCTCGCTGCCAGTCCCCACGACCTAGGAGCCCCCGATGCGCGCAGGATCAATAGGCGGAGTCCTCGTCATCATCTGGCTCGTCCTCGGCGCCGTCGCCGCGTTCGAGCGCGGATACTTCAACGAAACCGGCGACGCGAGCTGCGCCGAAGCCGGCACTGTCATCGTCACGGTGGTCGCCGGCCCACTCAACTGGATGGGCGTCAACCCGAAGATCACCTGCGACATCCCCGAGCCGTCGAAGTAGGCCCGGCCGCGACACCGAACGCCGCCACACCTTCCGGGGTGGCGGCGTTCCGCACGTGTCGCACCGGACGTCGCCCGGCTAGCTCGCCACCTTCCGGGGTGGCGGCGTTCCGCACGTGTCGCACCGGACGTCGCCCGGCTAGCTCACCCAGGGCGGGCTGATCGAGGAGCCGTCCGCGAGCGTGGCCTCCAGGCCCGTGCTGGTGGTCACCCAGGCGGTCGCCGGGGAGTCGGAGGTGTTGTCCAGCGCGAACTGCCCGCCGGCCGGCACGAAGACCACCTCACCGGCCCGGGCAGTCGTGCCGGCCCCGTCGATGGTCGCGGTCAGTTCGCCGGTGAGCACGAGGAGCACCTCCTCGCGGTTCACCCGGTGCGGCACCCCGATCGTGCCCGGGGCGACGTCGAGCCGCCAGGCACAGAGTTCGCTGCTGCCGGACGACGGCGCGACGAAGGAATTGAACGTGGCGCCGTGCAACTGATGCTGAACGGCGTCCTGTTCCCGAATGACAGGCATGGATGTTCCCCTCCCCAGTAGTCAAGCTGCTTGACTAAATAGTCAAGCAGCTTGACCTGTCTGTCAAACTCCTTTCGTGGACCGCGACCTCCTCGACCTGCCGGTGCTCCTGCTCAGCGCCGCCCGCGCCCTGGTGGACGGCGTCGACGCGGGCGTGCGCGCCCGCGGCTTCGCCGACCTGCGCCCCGCACACGGCTTCGCCTTCGTCCGCCTGGCCGGCGACGGCGCGACCGTGGGCCAGCTCGCCGAGCACCTCGACGTGACCAAGCAGGCGGCCAGCCAGATGGTCGAGGAACTCGTGACCAAGGGATACGTGGAACGCCGCCCGCACCCGGACGACGCCCGCGCCCGCCTGGTCGTGCTGACCCCGAAGGGCTGGGCCTGCACCCGAGCCGCCGACGAGGCCGCCACGGAACTGCTGCGCCCCTGGGCGACCACCCTCGGCCCCCAACGACTGGCGGCGCTGCGGGCAGACCTGTCCCGCCTCGCCACCCCCGGCCGCGTCCGCCCGAGCTGGTGAGGCGCGGCTGCGGCCGCGGCGACTCGACGCCGAACGTGACGCCACCCGGCGCTCGCCCGTTCGTGTGACACCCGCTGCGGGTCCAGCAACAGGCGTGTCACACCATGGAACTTCTCCCGACACTGGCTACGCTGCGTCGATATGATCATCACAGGACGGAGGCACTGGCGATGCCGCAGCTGTACGCGCGGCGCCTGACGGGCGTGCTGGCGGTGGCCAGCGTTCTCCTCGCCGCCGTGGTGGGGCCGGCCCAGGCCGGGGACATCCACCGGGGCGACCCGGTCTCGGCCGCCTTCCCGGACATCAAGGTGCCCGTGGGTGGCACCGCCGTCGATCTGCTGGGACCGAACCTCTGGTCCACCGGCCCGACGAAGCTGACGGAGGCGAAGGTCAGCTATGACCTGAGCGGGGTCGCCGGGGTTCGGCTCACCCCGGGCGATGGCCGCGGCGATTGCGTCCAACCGTCACCGGCCCGGGTCGTCTGTTCCGATCCGCGAGTGCTCTCGTTCGAGGGAGAGACGATCGAGCAGTACCTGCCAGTGGTGGTGACAGCCGCCAGGACCGCCACCGTCGGCGATGCCGGGACGGTGACCATCACGTTCTCCGCCAAGGGACTGGCACCGATCACCGGCATCAGCGAGGTCCACGTCGTCGGCGGCCGCGAAAGCCTGGCGGCCACCGGGCCCACGGCCGGGTTGATCGGTGGGATCGGCCTGCTGTTGCTCGGCGCCGGCGTGGTGGGTGTGCTGGCCTCGCGCCGCCGCCGTGCCCGCTTCATCGCTTAGGTCGCGGCTCGTGGATCTCGGCCGAGGTCTCGTGGCCGGATCTTCATGGTGACGGTGTCCGCGGTGGCCTGGAACAGGTAGTCCTCGTTGACGAACCGCGACACCGACCCGCCGGGCGAAGCTGCCCCGGCGGGTCGGCCGGGTGGTGTCAGCCGCGTTCGATCAGGTGGCCGATGATCTGCGGGCCCATCAGCACAGCCTCCCCCGAGCCGTCCCGGCGGCTGTCCGGCGCCGGGAGCTCCACCGGGTCTCCCGTGGCGCTCGCGCCCACCGGGCGCGGCCCCACCCAGGCGATCTCCAGCCGGGTCTCGTTCTTGAGGAAGCGCTGCACCCGGACCCCGCCCGTGGCGCGGCCCTTCGCCGGGTAGGATCCGAACGGGGTCACCTTCACCTGGGTGCCCGTCGAGGTCACCACCATCGGCTCGCCGTGCTGCGGGTCCGTCGTGTTCACCACGTTGAACGAGACGGCCTCGGCGCCCGCCGCCAGGTTCATGCCCGCCATGCCGCCGCCCTTCAGGCCCTGCGGCCGGACGAGCTTCGCCGGGAAGCGCAGCAGGGACGCGTCCGACGACACGAAGGCCAGGGCCTCCGCACCGTCGATCAGCCAGGTCGCGCCCAGCACCTCGTCGCCGTCCTTGAGGGTGATGACCTCGAACTCGTCCGAGCGGACCGGCCATTCCGGGGCGCAGACCTTGACCACGCCCTGCCGGGTGCCGATCGCCAGGCCGGGTGAGCCCTCGGCGGCCAGCGGGGCCAGGCCGACGACCTTCTCCCCCGGCTCCAGCGGGATCAGCTCGGAGGCCGACATGCCGCCACGCACCGACACCGTGCCGGACTGCTCCGGCAGGACCGGCAGCGGCAGCACGTCCGTCTTGAACGCCCGGCCGGTGCTGGTCACCAGCAGCACCCGGCCGCGGGCGGTGGAGTGCACGACCGAGCGGACCGCGTCGTGCTTGACCCGGCCGCTGCGGCGGCGGGCCTCCGTCGCCTCCTCGCTCTCGGCCGCCGTCCGGGCGATCAGCCCGGTCGCCGAGAGGATGACCTGGCAGGGGTCGTCGGTGACCTCGAGCGGGCCGGCCGGCACGGAGGCCGCGAGAACCTCCTTGAGGTCGCCGTCGATCAGCGTGGTGCGCCGGGGGCCGCCGAACTCCGCCGCCACCGCGTCCAGCTCGTCCGAGACGACCTGCTTGAGCACCTCGTCGTTGTCCAGGATCCGGGTCAGCTCGGCGATCTCGCCGCGCAGCCGCTCCTGCTCGGTCTCCAGCTCGATCCGGTCGAAGCGGGTGAGCCGGCGCAGCGGGGTGTCCAGGATGTACGTCGCCTGGATGTCGGTGAGCCCGAACTCGCTCATCAGGCCGGCCTTCGCGGCCGCGGCGTCGTCGCTGCCCCGGATGATCGCGACCACCCGGTCGATGTCGATCAGGGCGATGAGCAGGCCGTCGACCAGGTGGAGGCGGTCCTCCCGCTTGGTGCGCCGGTGTGTCGTCCGCCGGGTGACCACCTCGTAGCGGTGCGCCAGGAACACCTCGAGCAGCGCCTTGAGGCCCAGCGTCCGCGGCTGGCCGTCGACCAGCACCAGGTTGTTGATGCCGAACGACGACTCCAGCGGGGTCAATCTGTAGAGATCGGCGAGCAGGGCCTGCGGGTTGACGCCGACCTTGCACTCGATGACCAGGCGGATGCCGTGCTCGCGGTCGGTGAGGTCCTTGACGTCGGCGATGCCCTGCAGCCGGGCCGGCTGGCGCTGGCCCTTGCGCGGGCCCGAGGTGATGAGCTTGCCCTTCACCTCGTCGGTGATCGCCTCGATGATCTTCTCGGTGCCGACGCCGTACGGCAGCTGGACCACGGTGATCGCCTGGCGGCCCCGGCCGCCCTCCAGCGGGCCGGTCTGGGCGCGGGCACGCATCCGCACGACGCCACGTCCGGTCTCGTAGGCGCGGCGGACCTCGTCCAGGCCGAGTAGCTGACCACCGGTGGGCAGATCGGGCCCGGGCACGATACGCATGATCGCGTCCAGGTCGGCCTCCGGATGAATGATCAGGTGCCGGGCCGCCGCCACTACCTCGCCGAGGTTGTGCGGGATCATGTTGGTCGCCATGCCGACGGCGATCCCGGACGTGCCGTTGACCAGCAAGTTGGGAAAGGCAGCGGGCAGGACCTTGGGCTCCTGCTCGGAGCCGTCGTAGTTGGGCTTGAAGTCGACCGTACCCTCGCCCAGCTCGCCGACCAGCAGCATCGCCTCGCGTGACATCCGCGACTCCGTGTAACGACTCGCGGCCGGTCCGTCGTCTGGAGATCCGAAGTTGCCATGCCCGTCGACCAGTGGGGCGTTCAGCGAGAAATCCTGCGCGAGACGGACCATCGCGTCGTAGATCGCCAGGTCGCCGTGCGGGTGGTAGCGACCCATGACGTCACCGACCACCCGGGCCGACTTGACGAAGGGCCGGTCGGGACGGTGACCCTGCTCGAACATCGAGTAGAGAATCCGGCGGTGCACCGGCTTGAGGCCGTCGCGGGCGTCCGGCAGGGCGCGCGAGTGGATGACCGAATACGCGTACTCCAGGTAGGAGTCCTCGACCTCGGTGGTCAGCGGATTGTCGATGATTCGCGCGCCAGCCCGCTCGAAAGCGGACAGATCGACGCGCTGCCCTTCCGCCTTGCGGCGTGCCATGCTCTTCTCCGTTCGACAACGCCAGTCAGGCGTCGATGGTCTCCTCGTCGATACGGCCCGACGACTCGATGAGCCAGTTCTTTCGTGGTTCGACCCGCTCGCCCATCAGCAGCTCAAGGACCGCCTCGGCCTTCTCGACGTCGTCCATGGTGATGCGGCGCACCGTCCGCACCGCCGGGTTCATGGTGGTGTCCCACAGCTCGATGGCGTCCATCTCGCCGAGACCCTTGAACCGCGGAACAGGCTTGACCACGCTTCGGCCGGCCTTCTCGAGCCGGGTGACGGTGGCGTCCATCTCCTGTTGTGTATAGGTGTAGATCGTCTCCGCGTTGCGACCCTTGGTGACGATCTTGTGCAGCGGGGGCATCGCTGCGAAGAGCCGGCCTGCTTCAATCACCGGCCGCATGTACTTGGCGAACAACGTGATCAGCAGGGTTCGGATATGCGAGCCGTCAACGTCGGCGTCGGCCATGATCATGATCCGGCCGTACCGGAGTGCCGACAGGTCAAAGGTCCGGCCGGAGCCACCGCCGAGCACCTGCACGATCGCCGAACACTCCACGTTGTCCAGCACCTGCTGCAGGCTTGCCTTCTGCACGTTAAGGATCTTGCCGCGGATCGGCAGCAGCGCTTGAAATTCCGAGGACCGCGCCATGCGAGCGCTGTTGTGGACGAAGACCCCGGCTTCGAGTGCGAAGTTGTGATAGCCGTCGACGGTGAGATCGTAGACGTCGGTGCGTTCGGTCAGAACCTCGACGGCCAGCACAGAGTGATTGACGAGCGACACCGCCTCACGCAGCCGCCGCACATCGCCGTCGAAGCAGGCCAGCAGCCGCTCCCAGCGCAGGCCGGTCCGTGCGTTGCGAAGGCGGTCAGCCTCGTACGCCGCAGCCAACTCATCATCCGGCAGCTCGATCAGCGCGGAAAGGCGCTTGAGTGCGGCACGGCGACGACCCTCGTTCTGCCGCGCGACCCGCTCAGCACGCGGGACCTCCCGGACATAGCCGGCCCGACCCGCCTGCAGCTTCGTGACCAGAGCGGGATCCGCACTCAACCTCTCCCGCATGAACGCGGCGTGCCGTTGACCGAACTCCGGGTGCCCTTCATGCCACGCCACAACCGCATGACGCTGCCTGTCCCGCTCGGCCGGGTCGGCGAACTGCTGACGGGTGCGCTCCGAACGCCAGGCCAGCAGATCCGGGTCGGCCCATTGCTCCCTGGCCCGTTCGCTCCACGCAGCACGCCGGGCCGGATCCTCGAAGAGGGTCCGGACCCTCGCCGCCGCAGCGGCCCGGTGCTCCGGGCGCTGCCAATAGGCCGCCTGGTAGGCCCGCATGCGCTCCGCATACTCAGCCTTGGCCTGCGCATCCAGGGCCTCGTACCAATCCTGGAAGCCTTGCACGACACGGGAACGGAAGGCTGGGTCCTGGTTGAGCGTGGCGAGCCGCTCAAGGCACGCGGCCCGGAACGCTGGATCTCGCCACTGCGCGGAAAGCCTGGCAGACCTCAGCTCCGTGCCACCCGCCTCGAGCCACGCGCGAAAGCCGGCCTCGACATGGTCCCTGTTGTCCGCCATCATCGCGGCATGCAGGGCCGCATGGCTCTCCCACGTCATCCGCCGGAGGTTGCGGGGATCGTTGTTGCGTTTGTCGCAGTCGACATGGTGGCGGACGTTGCCGTTCTCGATGCTGTCGCGGCCGTTGCGCAGGTTGTCGGCGTCCGCCAGGTAGTGGGTGTACACCCATTCCTGGCGATCGTTCATCCAAACGCGTTCATAGCCGTCGATTTTGTCGCCGCGCGCCTTCGCGGAGAGCGAACGGTAGAGCGGCATCAGCGAGTCGCCCGGGACGAGCGCATCCGCGCGGCGATAGGACCCGTCACGGAGCCGGAAGAGGTGGTCCGGCGTGCACTTGACCGCAGCACCGTCGTCCAGAGTCACCCGCACGAGCGCGGCATCTCTCTTGGTCAGCCGAGGCTCGACCAGGGGTGCCACGACGACGCGACCGGCCTTGTTGGTCGTATAGCCGTAGTGGGTGATGCCCTGCTTCCAGTCATCAGCCAGGTCGGCGAACGAGCGCGCTGTGCCGGAGGCGAGCGCCACCATCGTGTCGCCGGTGAAGCAGCCTAGCGCCGAATCGCCCTCAACGATGAACAGCTCCGACTGGAGCACGCCGGTGGAGCGGCAGTCGACCAGCTTCGGCGGCATGGACGCGCCCTCGAGCGCGGTCTTGCGGCGGGCCGCGTCCTTCTGCTGCTTCTGGGTCAGGCGGACCCGGGCCGCGTCGACGACCTTCTGCAGGACCGTGCGGGCCTCGCTCTTGGTGCGCCGGTCGTCGATCCAGGCCTTGATGTGCCGCTCGACCAGGGTCTGCAGCACCCGGGTGAGGCCCGCGGTGGAGAGCTCGTCCTTGGTCTGCGAGGTGAACTGCGGCTCGGGCACCCGCACGTGGATCACCGCGGTCATGCCCTCGAGCAGGTCGTCCAGGACCGGCACGTCCTCCTTGGGCTTGAGCAGCCCGCGGGTGTTGCGGATCGCGTCGCCCAGCGCCCGGACCAGGGCCCGCTCGAAGCCCTTGCGGTGGGTGCCGCCGTGCACGTTGCGGATCGTGTTGGTGAAGCACTCCACCGTGCGGTCATAGCCGGTGCCCCAGCGGAACGCGACCTCGATCTGGGCCAGGCGCTCGACGTTGGACTGCATGACGCCGTTGGCGTCGGCGGCGTTCTCCTTGTAGGTGCCCTCGCCGGCGATCATGAGGATGCCGGAGACCGGCTTGTCACCGGACGGGGTGAGGAATTCCACCATGTCGGTGAGGCCGTGCGGGTAGTGGAACTTCTCCTCGGTGGGCTCCTCGGCGGTCTGGTCGCGCAGCACGTAGGCCACGCCGGGGACCAGGAACGCCGTGTTGCGCAGCTTGGCCCGCACCACGTCGACGTCGAGCCGGGCGCCGGTCTCGAAATACCGGGCGTCGTACCAGTAGCGGATCGAGGTGCCGGTGCGCTCGCCGCGCTTCATCTTGCGCACCACGCGCAGACCGGTCTGCGGCTCGAAGGCGGCGGCCGGGCCGGTGCCGTCGAAGACGCCGGGCACGCCGCGCTGGAAGGACAACTCGTGCACCTTGCCGTCGCGCCGGACGGTCACGTCGAAGCGCAGGGACAGGGCGTTGACCGCGGAGGCGCCGACGCCGTGCAGGCCGCCGGAGGTCTTGTAGCCGGAGCCGCCGAACTTGCCGCCGGCGTGCAGCCGGGTCAGCACCAGCTCGACGCCGTTGAGGCCGGATTTGGCGTTGACGTCGGTGGGGATGCCGCGGCCGTCGTCGTCGACCTGCACCGAGCCGTCGGCGTGCAGGATCACCTCGACGTGCTCGGCGTGTCCGCCGACGCCCTCGTCGGTGGCGTTGTCGAGGATCTCGTTGGCGAGATGGTTGACGCCGCGGCTGTCGGTGGAACCGATGTACATACCCGGCCGCTTGCGGACCGCATCGAGTCCTTCGAGGTGCGTGAGGTCATCAGCCCCGTAGAGGATCTCTGGTTGCGCAGTCACGAGGTCTTACTCCCGGCGGTGGCAGGTGTCAACGACGCGGCGAGCCTACCGGGCACCTCCGACGACTTTCATGAGGCCGACCGGGGGCCGGCCCTCATAACACACGACTAAAGGGGCAAATGCTCCGGGTCGTGAGCCACGACACGATTCCGGCCGGCCAATTTCGCCGCATAGAGGCCCGCGTCGGCGCGGCCCAGCAGGGTGTCCGGCGTCGGGTCGGTGGGGCGCAGCCGGGCCAGGCCGACACTGATCGTCACCGGGATCGGCCCGGAACGGGTGTCGACCGGGGTGCCGGCCACGACGGCGCGCAGCCCCTCGGCGAGTTCCTCCCCGGACGCGTCGATGCCGGGCAGCAGCACCGCGAACTCCTCGCCGCCGTACCGGGCGACCAGGCCGTTGGCCGGCAGGCCGCCGAGCAGGCGCTGGACCACCTCCTTGATCACGTCGTCGCCGACCTGGTGGCCGTGCGCGTCGTTGATCCGCTTGAAGTGGTCGATGTCGACCATGAGCGCGGTGACCGGCCCGCCCGCCGCCTTGGCACTGGTCAATGCCCGCTCGGCCAGGTCGAAGAACCGCCGCCGGTTGGCGACGCCGGTGAGGCTGTCGGTGGTGGCCAGCTCGTTCACCCGGCTGAACAGCCGGGCGTTGTCGTAGGCGACCATGCCCTGGCCGACCAGCGCCGCGGCGACGCCCAGGTCGGCGGCCGCGTAGGCACCCGGCCGGTCCGACGCGAGCACGAGCACACCGACGGCGCCGTTGCGGTCGTCGAGGGTGACCGTGAGCCAGCTCTGCCCGGTCGAGTCGGCGAAGGCGCCGGCCCAGGGCGGCGTACCGTTGATCATGTCGGCCTGCCGGTTGTCCAGCAGCGCCCGCAGGTCGGGGTGGTCCGCGAGGGTGAGCTGCACCGGGGCCGGGCCGCCGTGCACGGTGATCTCGGTGGAGTCGGCGGTGCCCATCAGCAGCCAGCCGCGGTTGGCGCCGGGCGTCTGCCGGGCGGTGAGCAGCAGCCGGCGCAGCACCAGCTCCGGGTCCAGGGTCCCGGTGAGCCTGGCCATCGCGCGGCGCATCGTCTCGGCGAGATCGCGCTGGCGGTTGGCGGCGGCGACCGCGACCTCGAGCTGCGCGGCCCGGGCCGTCTCCAGCCCGACCGCGATGTGGTGGGTGATGGCGGTCAGCACGTCGGTGTCGTCGACGGTGAAGACGCCCTTGGCGACCCGGCTGTCCAGGTACACCACGCCGAGCAGGCGGTCGTCGAGCTCCAGCGGGGCGACCAGGATGCTGCGCAGGCCGTACTGGACCACGCTCTGCGCGCCCAGCGCCTCGCCCTCCTCGGTGCCGGTGACCACGAGGGGTTCGCGGCTGTGCCGGACCCGGTCGACGACGGTGGCGCTGTAGCCGGTCAGCTCGGCCACGTCCCGGCCGTTGGCGTCGCGCCCGACGAAGGGCACCAGGATCTGGGTCTCGGCGTCCACCAGGAAGAGGATGGCGCGCTCGGCGCCGAGCAGGCGGGTGGTCTCGTCCAGGGCGACCCGGGTCAGCCGCTCCGGGTCGATGCCCCGGGAGGCGGCGAGGTTGAGCTGTTCGAGGGCGGCCCAGCGCTGACCGGCCTGGCCCTGGGCGGCCACGACGGGCACCCGGTTGCGGCGGCCGGCGTCGAGCCGGAACTCGGCGGCCACCCGGCGGGCGCGGTGCGGCCAGCCGCGGCTCTCGGCGATGCCGGCCGCCATCCGGGCCTGCCGGTCGGCCTCCCCGGTGCTGCCGAGGACGGCCGAGCGCGCGGGCCCGTACCAGGGCGGCCTCGAAGGCCGGCAGCGGCGCGTCGACCCGGTGCAGCAGCGGCTCCGCCTTGGCGAGCAGCTCCAGCGCCGCGGCGCTGCGGGCCGGGTCCAGGGCGGCCAGCGCCGCGCCGGCGACG
>NZ_QHHV01000184.1:0-9265 GCF_003947245.1 Actinoplanes sp. ATCC 53533
TCGGCACCGTCATGTCGGAGATCAGAACCCGTACGGCGATTGTCTCGGGGGCAAGCCGGCCGCTGCGCACCTTGTCGAGGGCTTCGGCGACCGCGTCTCGCAGTGTCTCGCCGGAGAATCCCGCGAAGTCGATCGTGACGTGCGGTCGCTCAAAGGCGGCTTCGATGTGCGGCCGCAACTCCACCGCGAGCTGCGTCTGTGCGCGGACAAATGCGCCGCTGCCTTGCCGGGTCACGATCAACCGTTCGGTGCGAAGGATCTCTAGCGCGCGTTTCACCGTCTCCCGTGCCACGCCGTAGCGGGTGGCGAGGTCGGGCTGCGACGGGAGCTTGTCGCCCGGCTCGAGGCGACGCGTGAGGATGGCCGCGCGCAGCTTGTTGGCGATCTGCTGCGACGCCTGCTTCGGGTCATCGGGGTCTAGCTGGCCAAGGAAGTCAAGGTTCTCGGTCACCGCTACACGGTAGCGCTGACTAGCCAAGTTAGGGAAGTTCTCGTTTAGGTCTTGACCTGACTAGTCAGGTCGGCTTACGTTGATCTCGGCCGACCTGGCTAGCCAGGCAAGCCAAGAGGTCAGCAAGGACTGGGACGGCGGCACGTGCTGCCGCGCGCCATGACACCGCTGAGTCCGACTTGCTCTTTGACAACTGAACACGTGATCTTCGGGTTTGCCGGGGGTGTTCGGCCGTCGACGTGTACGGCCGCAAGACATGTCCGCCCATCGGCTCAACGTGAGCGCTGGCAAGCGCTTCACGCCATACCTCGCAGGTCACGCGGGCCGCGCTCATCAACGCGGCCCGTCCGCCATTTACCCCTGTTTCCGCTGGTCGGCATGCCGTAGCCGCGTCCGCGTCATCGGCGTGCCGACTCCCGTTCCCGGAGGACCTCCCGTGAAGAAGATCCACGTCATCACCGACGGCCCGTCGGCCGCCGACCTGGACGCGATCGAGGCCGAGTGGCCGCTGATCGCCGCCGAGCTGGACCTGCTGGACGCCGAAATCACCCTCATCTACGCCGCCGACCACGGCGGCCCAACCACCCTCGACCGCCGCCGGCTGCGCCGGGCCCAGGCCGCCGTTACCCGCGTCGCTGCCGAGCTGGCCGCGCGTCCCGCCGCCCGGAAGGTGGCCGCGTGATGGCGAACCTTGCGAGTCTCAAGCGCATCGGGTGGGGCGTCCGGGCGGTGTTCACCCTCGGCATCGCCGCATCGCTGGCCGGCAACGTGCTGCACGCCCAGAACAACATGATCAGCCAGGCCATCTCCGCCTGGTCGCCGCTGGCCCTGCTGCTCACCGTCGAGCTGATCTCGCGGATCCCGACCCGGGGCGGTATCACGTCGATAGCCCGGATGGCCGCTACCGCCGTCATCGCCGGTATCGCGGCGTGGGTGTCGTACTGGCACATGGCGGGCGTCGCCGCCGAGTACGGCGAGACCGGCGCGGCACCGTACCTGCTGCCGCTGTCGGTGGACGGCCTGATCGTGGTCGCCTCGGTCAGCCTGGTCGAGATCGGCGCCCGGATCCGCACGCTGACCGCCGTCGCCGACCCGGCCGCCGCGGTCACGGTGCCCGCCCCGGTGGCCGCGCCTGCACCGGCCCCGACACCCATGATCGAGGACGTCCCCGCACCGGCGCCGGTGGTCAAGAAGGCACCCGCCAAGCGCGTCACGCCGCGACCGGCATCGGCGGTGAAGGTCGCCAAGGTCGCCGCGAAGATGCCCGGCGCACCGGTCAAGCAGATCGCCGAAAAGGCCGGGGTTTCCCCGTCGACGGTCCGGCGTCACCTCGCCGCGTTGAGCGTCACCGACGCGTCACCATCCGCCCCGGTTGCTGCGGAAACGCCCGCACTCGCAACCGCTGCCTAGCTTCGCCCGGCGGCACGGCCCCAAGCCTGCAAGCAAGCGCCGTGCCGCCGGTCACCCCTAGCCCATTGCTGAACCTTGGGAGACCTCTGATGTTGCCAGAGACCGTCGCATCCGTCGCCACGTTCGCCGCCGTCTTCGTCGCCCTGTACGTCGCGCACCAGGTCGCCGACCACTGGATCCAGACCCAGCACCAGGCCGACTGCAAGGGCAACCCGGACCGGCCGGGCGGAAGGCCTGCGCCGCACACGTCGCCAGCTACACCGCTACCGCGTTCGGCTTCCTCGGCGCCCTCGCCCTGGCAACCGGCCTCGACCTGCACCCCGGCCCCGTCGCCGCCGGACTCACGATCTCGGCCGTGACGCACTACATCGCCGACCGGCGTACCCCGCTGCGGCGGCTGGCTGAGCTGACCGGCTCCGCGAAGTTCCACGCCCTCGGTACACCGAGGCCCGGCCGCAACGACAACCCCTCGCTCGGCACCGGCGCCTACGCCCTGGATCAGTCCTTCCACTACCTGTTCCTGTTCGTCGCCGCCCTCGTGATCGCCGCCTGAAAGCCGAGAGGACAACCCGATGAGCCTCGCCCCTTCCCTGCACCGTGATGACCTCGCCGACCGGATCGCTGACCTGATCACCGTCCTGGGCGACACCCCGGACCTGATCGCCTACCGCCTCGCCGAGGCCGGGATCACCGGCGACCGGGCCGACGCCACGTGCTGCCCGATCGCTAACTACCTGCTCTGCGCTGAGCCGTTGCTCGACACGGTCGACGTGCTCGGCGACTCGATCGACTACCGCGCGACCACCGGCGAGTCCGGCTCGCTGGCCGCCTCGGACGAGATCAACGACTTCATCAGCCTGTTCGACATCGACCGCTACCCGCACCTGATCACCCGTTCGGAGGTGACCCGATGACCAACCCCGACAACGGATCCGAACAGTTCGACTGGACCGCCGCCGAGTCCGACCTCGGCGAGGTCCTCGACCTGGACGCCGCCCGGTCCCGCCGCGACAACTCGACCGTGGTCCCGGCCGAGGTCCTGGACGACGCGTTGTCCGTGCCTGCCACCGGGGATGCTCTGGAGGTGCTGGAAGGCGAGATCGTGGCCGCGAAGGCCACGGACCCGCCGCCGGAGTTGAAGCAGTGGGCATGGGCGGTGGGCTGGCGGCACAAGGCCCATCGGCTGTGGACCTATTAAGTGGCGCTACTTGTGGAACACCATCGTGGTCCTCGGCGCCTGGAGTGTCCGCGCGTCCGGGTGGTGGTTCCGGGGGATCGCCCGCTCCGTCACGGATTTCTTCGCGTTCGTCGATGACCGCCAGGCCCTGGCCGTCGCCGACCAGGCCGCCGGGGCGGTCGACGGCAAGGCCGATGTCGACGCGTGGTTGAAGGCCCGCGCGGAGCGGCACCGGGAGGTCAAGGACCGCCGCCGGGTGGTCCGCTCCCGCACCATCCTGCCCCTGGCTGCTCTGGTCGGGCTGGTCGGGTTGCTGCTCTGGCTGGGCCGAGGCGACCTGATCGCCAGCAACGCCGGCCGAGCCGCGGTGACCGCGTGGATGGGGTTGGGGTGCTGGCTGGTCTGGTACGGCCGGGCCCGCACCGCGCCGTTCTTCCCGCAGTTCCGGGAGCCGTCGCCGTATCCGCCGGTCACCAACGACACCGTCACCGGCGCGCTGTTGGCCACCGGGATCACCCAGTTCCGGGACGTGGTCAAGGCCGGACACTCCCCGGTCGATGTCATCTTCCGCGACGACAGTGCGGGCGGGAAGGTCGCCGAAACCCACCCCATCCCCGGCGTGACCACGCAGATGGTGATGGCCAAGTCCATCGTCATCGCCGGTGCCCTCAAACGCCCACCCGCGATGGTCCACCTCTCGCAGGCCCCCACCGGTGTCCCCGGGCACGTGGAGATCCTGGTGTTGGACATCGACCCGGGCCAGACCAAGCCGAAGCGGTTCGCCTACCTCGGCAAGCCGGTCAACGTCGGCGCCCCCTGCACCATCGGTCACGACCCGCGTAACCGGCCCGTGCGGTGGCCACTGCCCGGGGCCAACGGCATCACCACCGGCACCCCCGGATCGGGCAAGACCGCGTATCTGATCGGGTTGGCGTGTCTGGCCGCCGCCGATGTCGACGGCGCCCAGCTGGCGGTGTTCGACTTCAAGGGCATGGGCGACTACGCCGAGCTGGAGCCGGTCTGTTACGCCTACGGCGCGGACGCCGACCCCACCGAAACCGCCCGCATGCTGGTCGACTTCCTCACCCTCACCACGCGGGAGGTCATCCGCCGGCGCCGGGTCCTGACGGATCTGAAGAAGGTCGGCTCTGACCTGCTCGACAACAACGCCGCCGCCCTGACCGACCGGCTCGCCCGGTCCAAGAAGCACACCATGCCGTGGATCCTGATCATCATCGACGAGATCCATGAGGGTCTGGCCGATCCGGTGTACGGCAAGGAGATCGCGGCCCTGCTGACGAACCTGATGAAGATCGGCCGGGCGTGCGGGATCCATGTCGAGATCGCCTCGCAGCGCACCGACACCGACTCCATCCCGACCTCGATCAGCTCCCTGCCGATCGTGCGGGTCGCGTTCCACCAGAACGGACAGCCGGGCAACGACATGATCCTCGGCACCGGCGCCTACAAGCGCGGGGTCGACGCGACCGCGTTCCGCCGGGGTGCCGCCGGCACCGCCGCCGACGACCGGGGATCCTGCTGGTACATCGGCTCTGAAGGCGGCGAGCCCGTCCGGGTCCGGACCACGTTCGTGCTCCCGGACGTCAAACGGATCGTGGCGTCCGCCCTGGCCGGACGGACCAAGGCCGGGACGTTGACCGGCGCGGCGGCCGGGATCGTGGAGCAGGTCGAGACCGCCCCGGCCCACCACGCGCTGGACGACGTACGGGCGGTGTTCATCGGCGACGAGATCGCCCTGCACGGGGATGTGATCTTCGCCCGGGTCGACACCCGACACCCCGGCCGGTGGAAGTCCCAGGCCGCACTGATGGCCGCGCTCAAGGCCGAAGCACCGGGCTGGAAGACCCCCACCGTCGACGTCGGACAGATCCGCCCCGCCGACGCCCCCGTCGATGCCGGACTGGAGAAGACCCGCAAAGGCATCCGCCTCAACCACCTCGAAGCGGCCATCACTGAGCGTGACAACAAGCGAGGCGACTAGCCCCGGCCCGGCCGGGCCGAACGGGCCCGGCCGGACCCCGGGATCATCTCGGCGGGCCGCGAGGCCTAGCGGGTGTCCCCGCGAGGCCTAGCGGGTCCGCTAGCCCCCACCCTCGCCCCCTAACCGAACCCCCACCTGCCGACTCGCCCCTAGCGGCCGGCACGGCGCCACACACCCAAAACAGTCCTGGAGGCCCTGGTGACCACCCCCACCCGCAACCCGCTATGGGCAATGTTCGCCCTGCTCACTGCCCTACTCTGGCTCGCCGCCCGGACGACCCCCGGCCTTGTTTTGATCACTGTGGGTAGCCTCGCGGGCTACCTCGGACACCCGTGGTGGGGCCTCGCGACCGCCGCCATCGGCGCGATGGTCTACGCCGAGCAGTGCTCCCGCACCCCCTACGCACCCTGCGCCCGATGCAAGGGAACCGGGCACCGCCGCAACCGCCGCAACCGCCCCTGTCGGCCGTGTCGGGGCAAGGGCGTGCGGATGCGGTGGGGACGCGCCGTGATGAACGCCTACCGCCGGGCCACCTACACCGCACCCTCGGCGCCCGCCGCCCGCCCGGCCCGGCCGCTCACCCCGGGAACCTACGCCGACACCGACCGGCACTGACCCCGTGACCCGCACACCCCGGCCGACCCGCAAGCAGAAGGCAGGCACCCGCTGATGGCTACCCGGACCATGGCTCGCATCCAGCGTGAGCCCACCGAGCACACCTCGTGGTGCACCCGCGATCACCGCCGCAACCTCGGCGAGCACCGCTCCGCCGACCTGATCGCCGACGGCATCGGCGGCCGGGCCGTCATCACCCGCATCCGCACCGGCAACATCGAGTACGCCGAGATCCGCGCCCGGATCCCGTTGCACAGCAACGAATCCGGCGCCCGCTGGCAGATCTCCACGACGTTGCGACTGATGCGCGAACTCGTGCGCCTGGTCGCCGTCCGGCCCGGCATCCTCCGCGCCCAGCACGACCGGCCCTCCGTCGACCGAACCGCAAAATCTCCCGTCAACCCGGTGGAGCTCCACACCACCTACAGGAGAACTTCCTGTTTGGACGAGCGAAAGGCTGCCTGATGCCCCGGACCAACACCCGCCGACGCCGCTAACCCGCCTGTTCCAATCGAAGGGAGCCGACCCATGTCGCACGCCGCGTTCGACCTGGCCGCCGAGCAGGCCGTCATCGGTGCCGCCCTGCTCGCCCCGACCCTGATGGCCGACCTCGCCGCCACCCTCGCCCCGTCCGACTTCGGCCGCCCGGCACACACGGTCCTGTGGGAGTCGATGTGCGCCATGCACGCCGCCAGCATCCCCACCGACCCGATCACCGTGACCGCGCACCTGGCCGAGGCTGGCGACCTCGGCCGGGTCGGCGGGGCCCCATACCTGCACACCCTGACCGCCGAAGTCCCGTCGGCTGCGAACGCCGGGCACTACGCCGCGATCGTGGCCAGCCACGCCAAACGGCGCAAGGTCGCCGACCTCGGCACCCAGCTCGCCCAGCTCGCCGCCTCCGGTGCCGACGCGGCCGAGGTCCTCGCCACCGGTCGCGCCCTGCTAGACGACGCCGACACCCCCGGCGGCTGGTCGCCGCTGATCCCGCTCGGCCGTGGCCGGCACCTTCCCCCGTTCCCCGCCGAACTACTGCCCGGGTGGCTCGCCGAGCAGGTGTTCGCCGTCGCGGAGTTCACCCAAACCCCGATCGACGCGGCCGGGAGCATCGCCCTGGCCTGTCTGTCCACCGCCGCTGGAGGCCGCGCCGAGGTGGAGGTACGCGGCTCCTGGCGTGAACCCACGAACCTGTTCACCGTCGTCGTGCTGCCGCCCGGCTCGCGCAAGAGCGCGGTGTTCGCCGCCATGGTCTCCCCGATCCTCGCCGCCGAGAAAACCCTGATCGAGCGGACCGCACCGGCCATCATCGAAGCCGAACTGATGGCCAAGGTCGCCGGGAAAGCCGCTGAGAAAGCGGCACTGGCCGCCGCGAACGCCAACGCGTCCGGCAGTGACACGCTGCTCGCTGAGGCCACGGATGCCGCGATGAAAGCCGAATCCATCACGGTGCCGGTCAAGCCGATCCTGGTCGCCGACGACGTGACCAGCGAAACCGCCACGTCGTGGCTCGCCGCCCAGGGCGGTCGGTTGGCGGTGCTGTCGCCGGAGGGCGGGATCTTCGCCACCATCGCCGGGCGGTACTCCGGCACCCCGAACCTGGAAGTGTTCCTGAAAGGCCACGCCGGAGACATGCTGCGGGTCGGCCGCCAGTCCCGCGACACCGAACACATCGACAAACCCGCCCTCACCATGGGCCTGGCCGTGCAGCCCGAGATCCTGCGCGACATCGCAGGCATGCCCGGCTTCCGGGGCCTGGGTTTGCTCGCCCGGATCCTGTTCTCCCTGCCGGAGAACACTGTCGGGTTCCGCACCATCGGCGCCGACTCCATCCCGACCCAGGTCGCCGCCGACTACCACGCCCGGCTGCACCACCTGATCCTCGCCCTCGCCAAGCAGACCGACCCGATCGTGTTGGCCCTCACCCCCGAGGCCAACGAACGGGTCCTGGACATCGAACGCGCGGTAGAGCCCCGGCTGCGTCCCGGTGCGGCATGGGCGCACATCGTGGACTGGGGATCGAAGTACACCGGCGCCGTGATCCGCATCGCCGGGCTGCTCCACCTCGCCGAGAACCTGCCCGACGGATCCGGACAATACGTCAGCGCCGACACCATCGAACGGGCGGCGATGATCGGGGAGTACTACGCCGCGCACGCCCTGGCCGCGTTCGACGACATGGGCGCCGACCAATCCACCCGCAACGCCCGACAGGTCCTGGCCTGGATCGAGCGCACCACCTCCACCGCGTTCACCCGGCGGGAACTGTTCCGGGCCGTGCAGTCCACCCAGCTCAAGACGATGGCTGACCTCGATCCGGTGCTCGCCGTCCTGGAAGCCCACGGCTACCTCCGCCAGCTCGACCCACCCGCCCCGAAACGCGCTGGGGGACGGCCGCCGTCGCCGAGCTACCTCGTACACCCCGACGTCCACCGGCCCGCCGCGACCGTGCACGCCCTCGACGCCCGGCGGGCCGCGTGATGGCCCCGACAGAACTGACACAACTGACACAACCCCCACGCGACACAGGTTCTGTCAGTTCTGTCAGTTGTGTCAGGCCCCTTTCGGCCGCCCAGCAACTCCCGGCCGCCGGAACGCCGACCCGCTCAGAGCCACACAGAGACTCCGGCCTATGCCTCCATACCGGGGCATTCCAGATCAAGCCCTCACGGCCCTCTGGACGGGCCGCTCGGAGCCCTCCTGCCAAATGTCGACTCAGACCCTCTGATGAGGACACCAACGCGCTGAAAGCCCATCACCGCAACGCTGACCGCCCCGCACGACCCCGCCAAGGGAGGCCGGACCCGATGGCACGCACCTTTCTGACCCTTGACGAATTCCTCGCCGAGCTGGAAGTCCCGCGTTCGACCTTCTTCCGCTGGAAGGCCCTCGGGCAGGCGCCCAAGACCTACAAGCTCCCCAATCGATCGATCCGCATCCGCCGCACCGATTACGACGCCTGGTTGTCGAGCCGTGAGGAGCCGCAGGCCGCATGAGTAGCTACGACGTTCGCGTCTACAAGATCGAGGAACGCAAGAGCAAGCGGGCAGGCAGGCCGACCTCCACCTACCGGGTCCGCTGGCAGGTGGCGGGGGAGCGGTTCGGGGACAGCTTCAAGACCAACGCACTTGCCGAGAGCTTCCGCGCGAAGCTGATCACCGCTCAGCGTGAAGGCATCGCGTTCGATGAGCGCTGCGGGCTGCCCGAACCGATGGCCCGTGCGCTGAACACCCGGAGTTGGTATGAGCACGTGGTGGCCTTCGTAGATCTGAAGTGGCCGCGCGCCTCGGCGAACCACCGCAAGGGCATCGCCGAGACGCTGGCCGGAGCAACAATGTTGCTGCTCTCCTCGACGCGAGGCATGCCGCCCGAGGCGACCCTCCGGAAGGCCATGCGTACCTACGTCTGCAACAAGAACCGACGCGACGCCGGACCGCCGCCGCCCGATCTCGCCTCGGCCGTCGCATGGGTGGAGACGAACACGGTCAACCTCATCGATCTCGCCGATGCGTCCCTCGTACGGAAGGTGCTCGACGGCCTGGCGCTGACGCTCGACGGGCGGGCCGCCGCTGCCAGCACCGTTCATCGCAAGCGGGCCGTGTTCAGCGGCGCA
>NZ_QHHV01000185.1:0-66630 GCF_003947245.1 Actinoplanes sp. ATCC 53533
ACCGTGCACGGCGCGGTCAACCTGCTCACCGGCACCGTGCATCACCACGTCAGCGTCAAGAACCGTCTCCGTGGTGTTCTGCTACTTCCTGCAGCAACTCCTCGACGCCTACCCGCAAGCCCCGGCCATCGCCGTGATCTGCGACAACGGCAGCACCCACCACTCCAAAATCACCCAACGCTGGCTCGCCGCGCATCCCCGCATCCAGATCATCGAAGGCGCGAAATACAGCCCTCAGGACAACCCGGTCGAACGGATCTGGGCCACGATGAAACAACACATCGCGAACACCGCAACCGCCACGATCAGCGACCGGATCCAACAAGCCCACACATTCTTCCAGCACCGCACCGAAACCCAGAACCTGGCCACCGCAGCACCCTGGACCTCGCCCTGGCTACCCCAGGGTTACGGGAAGGAGTTCTGGCCAGGGGCTTAGTGCGTGGGCGAGAGCCGGGTCGGCGAGCTCGACCTCGGCCGTCGTCGGCTCGCTTGTCGCTCGGTCCAACGGTGAGCCGGGCGCACAGACGTGCAGCAGCACGAGTGACGCACCCGACCGGTCCGCCTCCTCGACAGCCCAGGCCAGCGCCTGCCACCCGCCGACTCCGCCGACACCGGCCGCGACCGGACCATTCATGGTGCTCACCTCCGATTCGGAGTTTCGCCATCACGATGTCCGTCGGTGGCCGGATCGGGCAGAGCATAAAGTCCTGCGTGAACCGGCGATCGGCTCAACCCTTCAGGAAGGCCCGCAGGGTGATCCAGGCCGGACCGACCTGGATGGAACCGACACCCGAATGGATCGGGTGATCGCCCAGGAGCACCACCATGGCACCGATCGGAACCACGTACGCGGTCCGGCCTTGACCGTTGGTGATTCGGTCGCCGTAGCCGCGGTAGACATTCTCCACCTCGGCGAAAGACATGCCGACCCGAGCGCCGGCCGCGGTGCGCACCGACCCGGTGTCGGTCTCGGCAAGCGGCCACTCGGTCGTACCTCCACGCTCGAACGTCGGCTAGCCGATCGATAGGGGCGAAAGTCACGAAAGACTTTCTCAACAGGGCCTTCGCCTCTGGACCCGCGTCGATTCGGTCCCGCACGGTGGAGAGTGGAGAGGAGCAATCATGCGTTCGACGACGGTGACTGACCTGACCCGAGAACCCGCCATGCACCGGGACAAGACGGCCACGAGGGCTGTCGTCTCGACGTTCGGTCTGCTAGCGGGTCTGGCGGGCATCGAGCACGGGATCGGGGAGGTCCTTCAGGGCTCGGTCAGTCCAGCAGGACTGGCCATCGAGTCGTGGCCGGATTCGAAGGCCTTCGAGATCCTCGGCGGTGAGCCCGCCCTGACGGTCATCCCGAACCTGCTGGCGACAGGGATAGTCGCCGTCATCGTCGCGGCCGCAGTCGCGATCTGGTCCGTCAGGTTCGTCGAGCGACAACACGGTGGTCTGGTGCTGATCCTGCTCTGCGTGCTGCTGCTCCTGGTGGGCGGGGGATTCGGCCCGCCGCTGATCGGGGTCATCGTCGGCTTCGGCGCGACAAGAATCGGCGCCGCTCCCGGTCGGCGTCCGGGGCGTGTCGCCCAGGCCGTGGGACGGTTCTGGCCGTGGGTCTTGGCAGCTGCGGTGCTCGGATACCTGTCCCTACTACCGGGCACCATCCTCCTCGGTCCACTCCTGGGGGCGGACAACCCCGGGCTGGTATACGCGCTGTCCGCCTTCTCCTTCGGGGGACTCATCCTGGCGCTGGCCTCCGCCCGGGCGGAGGATCACCTACGAGCCGGCTAGCGTGCGCTGACCATGAGGCCGATTGGCGTCGCTTCACTCCGCCGCACGGTGGCTCGCGACTTACGCCGATCTGGTGGGGTGCTCGATATGTGTCTCCGGGCCCGGGAAGATCAGTCCGACGCGCCCGTCATCGAGCCAGCGCACCTCGTAGGGTGGGGTGCCGTCGGCGTGGCGCAGTGCCATGATCACGCCGACGCGGGACTTGTCACCTACGTGCGTTCCCTTGACGACGATCCGGTCACCAAGCTGGGCGATCATGAGTGCCTCCCGTTCGTGCCGATGGCCGGGCCATCGCCGATTTGCCAGCAGCATGGCATCGAGCCGGACGCGTGGACCAGGGCCGATGGTCCCGCCGGCGGGACCGCGGGACCTTCGTCCGTCCCAGACGGGACCTGCCGCACTGCCGCTCGGCGCCGATTCGCCGGATGCTCCTGGGAGAGTGTGAAAAGGAGCGGTCATGAAAAGCTACCCCATCGTCGTCGGCGCCGACGGCACCGACTTCAGCAAAGCCGCGGTGCGGTGGGCGGCCCGCGAAGCGGAACGCCGCAACCTGCCGCTCCGGGTGACCTACGTTTACGGCTGGGATTCGCGCGAGCCAGGGTACGGCGGGAGCTACAACGATCCCGACTTCATCCACAAGCGGGCGGAGGGCATCGCCGGCACCGCTGCCTACGAGGCTCGTACGGTGACCCGTCGACTCCAGATCGAAGAGGATCCGGTGATCGGCCATCCGGCCACCCGGCTGCTGGCCGAGGCCGACGGCGCCGAGCTGGTCGTGCTCGGCAGCAGGGGCCACGGCGGGTTCGCCAGCCTGCTGCTGGGCTCGGTCAGCCAACGGGTGGCCACCCATGCCTCTTGTCCAGTGGTGGTGGTCCGGGGCCGTGGCGACGCCGCCGAGGGGCCGGTCGCCGTGGGCGTTGACGATTCCCCCGTGGCGGATCTCGTGCTCGAAACGGCCTTCGAGCAGGCGTCCGGGCGGCGCTGTGCGCTGACGGTGGTGCGGGCCTTCCTGCCGGTGCTCCCGCTCTGGCTGGGTTCCGCGCCCGCCATCGAGGTGCGAACGCCGGACCAGGACGCGGACGAACAGGCCCGCCTCGAAGAGCAGCTGGCGCCGTGGCGGGGGAAGTACCCCGAGATCCGCGTCGACGTGGTGCTCACCCACGACAGCGCGGCCGGCGCCCTGGTCGAGGCATCCAAGCACGCCCAGCTCGTGGTGGTGGGCAGCCGCGGGCACGGTGTGATCACCGGTACCCTGCTCGGCTCGGCTGGGCTGCAACTGCTGCATCACGCGGAATGCCCGGTCTACATCGCGCGGCCGACGGCGCGGGGGCGGGACTGACCGGCTGACGCAGGTCCCGGATGCTCGGGACCTCCGTCTCTGTCGGGGCCCGAGTGCCACGGCGAGGCTGATCTTGGTTTGATCGTCTTGTCTCGAGGAGTCACGATGTCGCACACCGTCCTGCCGCCTGGCGTCACACCACCGCCGAGTTCCACAGAGACCCCGGGCCGCCCGGAGCCGCCTGGCGGTCCGCGGTCAGCTGGCGCGCCCGCCGCCGGCCCGGTTTGGGATCGGCTGTGGCGACTGCTGATTCCGATCGTAGTCGGCCTGGTCGTGTGGTTCGTTCCGGCGCCGGACGGGGTGAAGCAGCAGGCGTGGCACCTGCTGGCGATCTTCGTGGCGACCATCGTCGGCATCGTGGCCAAGCCGTTGCCGATGGGTGCGGTCGCGCTGCTCGGCATCCTGGCCACGGCGCTGACCGGGACGCTGACCGTGCAGGAATCGCTGTCGGGCTTCGGCAACAACGTGATCTGGCTGATCGTGTTGGCGTTCTTCATCGCCAGGGGTTTCATCAAGACGGGTCTGGGCACCCGGATCGCGTACCTGTTCGTGCGGGCGATCGGCGGCCGAACGCTCGGGCTGGGTTACGGGATGCTCGCCACCGACCTGGTGCTCGCCCCGGCGATCCCGGGCTGGTGAGTCTGCTGCTGGTCCCGCTGGTGCTGTTCAAGCTCCATCGCCCGGAGGTGACCCGGACTCCGTCGGCGCCGCAGGAAGCGAAGCGGAAGCTGGCCGAGATGGGGCCGATGAGCCGCGCCGAGAAGGTCATGCTCGCCACGTTCGGCCTGTTGCTGCTGCTGTGGACGGTCGGCGACCAGCTGTGGGATCTCAACAGCACCGTGGCCGCGCTTGCCGGGCTCGCCGTCCTTCTACTGACTCAGGTGCTCACCTGGGACGACATCCTCGGCGAGCGCACAGCCTGGGACACCCTGGTCTGGTTCGCGGCACTGGTCATGATGGCCGGCTTCCTCAACTCCCTCGGGCTGATCAAATGGTTCAGCGCCCAGATGAGCGACGCCGTCGGCGGCCTCGCCTGGCAACCCGCCTTCATCGTGCTGGCGCTGGTCTACTTCGCCTCGCACTACTTCTTCGCCAGCAACACCGCGCACGTCTCCGCCATGTACGCCGCGTTCCTGGCCACCGCGATCGCTCTGGGCACCCCCGCGCTGCTGGCCGCACTGCTGCTCGGCTTCCTGTCCAGCCTGTTCGGCGGCCTCACTCAGTACGGTTCGGGCCCGGCACCGGTCCTGTTCGGCGCCGGCTACGTCCCGCTGGGCACCTGGTGGCGGATGGGCGCCGCGGTGGGTGCGCTGAACCTCACTGTCTGGCTGGTCATCGGTGGCGCCTGGACGAAGTTCCTCGGCATCTGGTGACGTCCCGGTCGGCAGGGTAGCCGGGGCCCTCCGGCCCTGCCGGAGGACGCCGCGCGCCTCTAGCGTGAGCACCGGGAGGGCCGCCCATCCGGAGGTTCGACATGACCGTCACCAGCGTTTCGCCGACGCGCAGCGTTCTCGCCGACTGCGTCCGCTCCGCGACAACCGCGCCGTCGCTGCACAACAGCCAGCCGTGGCTGTTCCGGATCCGCGGATCGGCGGTGGAGGTGTACGCCGATCCCGGCCGCCGCCTGCAGGTCCTGGACACCGACGGCCGCGAGCAGTTGATCAGTGTGGGTGCGGCGGTGTTCACGCTGCGCCTGGCGCTGCGGCGGGCCGGGTACGCGTCCGACGCGGCGCTGTTCCCGAGACCGGACGACCCTGATCTGGTGGCGGTGGTGACGGCGACGCATTCGGCTATGGTCACGTCCGGTGTGGAGGCGCTCGCCGCGGCGATCCCGCGCCGGCACACCAGTCGGTGGCCGTTCGCCCGGACGTCCGTGCCGGCTGACGTTCTCGACCATCTGCGGGACGCGGCCCGTTGGGAGAGCACCGTCCTCGCGGAGGCCGGCCCGGCCGCCCGGGATGCGATCCTGCACCTGGCCCGGTCCGCGGATCACCTGCTGCACGCCCGGCCCGGATATCGCGACGAGATCGCCCGCTGGACCGGTGGCGGGTTGCGGCACGACGGTGTGCCGGGGTGGGCGGTCGGCCCCGGGGACGGCCTGGAGAGGGTGCCGATCCGCAACTTTGCTGAGTTGTCCCCGCTGCCGCGCCCGAGCGAGAAGTTCGAGCCGAACCCGACGATCCTCGTGCTCGCCACTGCGGGCGATCGGCGCTGCGACTGGGTGCGGGCCGGGCAGGCCCTGCAGCGGGTGCTGCTCGCGGCGACCTGGAAGGGCCTGGCCGCGACCCCGATCAGCCAGCCGGTGGAGGTGCCCGCCATGCGGCGGCTGCTCATCGACCCGAGGGCGGGCCTGACGGTTCAGATGGTGCTGCGGATCGGGTACGGCACGCAAGCGGGCCGCACGCCCCGGCGGCCGCTCTCCGACGTGCTGCTGCCCCTGCCGCACGCGTCCCGGGGCCGGGCTGTCATGTAAGGAACTCCGGTACTTGATCAGTCCGGTGGTCCTGGGGTTGCATGAGCATCCCGGTTGGTCCGGTGGGTGGCGTCGAATGGTTGTCTGAGGGAGAGCCTCGTTCGACTGATTGCCATCGCTGGTCTGGCCACGGATGCCCCGGATGAGGGAAGTGGGCCGGTCCGATGAGAGGCCGGGCCCGGTTGCAGCACATGAGTGGGAGCCGTCGTCAGATTGCTCTGCCTCCTTGGGACCGTGGCTGTCGTGCGGTGTGACCTGCGCGGGTCTGCCGGAGCCGTCACTGGTGGTGGTCTGGGGAGGTTCGGATGGTGCAGCGCAGACTGGTCGGGATCGATCTGGGGATCGCGTCGGCGCACACGGTGCGGGTGCGTGACGAGGCCGGGCGGGAGGTGTGCCGGCGGCGGTGCGTGCCGACGGTGGACAGTTTGACCGTCATCGAGCAGGCGGCTCTGGCCGGAGCGGTGCCGGGCACGCGGTTGGAGGTGGTGATCGAGCCGACCGGTCCGGCGTGGTTGCCGATCGCGGTGTTCTTCACCGCCCGGGGGCATCTGGTGTTCCGGGTGTCGAGTGCGAAAGCAGCGGATCTGCGCCGGTTTTTGAAGCGGCATGCCAAGTCCAACGGCATTGACGCCGACACCCTGGCCCGGCTGCCGTTGATCGACCCGGACGGGTTGCGGCCCCTTGAGCTGCCGGACGCGGCCGGGGCGGCGCTGGACCGGCGGGTCCGGGCGTGTGACCGGCTGACGATGGCCGCCTCGGAGCACAAGGTGCGGATCAAGGATCTGGTCCGGCAGGTGATGCCGTGCACCTCGCTGACCGGGGATCTGGGCAAGACGGACCTGGCGGTGCTGGAACGGTACGCCGATCCGCGGGAGCTGTTGCGGCTGGGCCGTGACGAGCTGACCGCGTTGATCGTCACGGAGTCGAGGAACCACCAGGGCCAGGCCCGTGCTGAGCAGTGGCTGGCCGCCGCCCGGGCAGCCGTCGAGCTCTATGGCGAGCATCCGGCGGTCGTGTTCACCGACCTGGCCGCGGAGATCGCCACCGAGGTGCGGCTGCTGCGCGCTATCGATGCTGAGCTCGCTCTGCATGCCGCCGAGCGGGAGTCCTGCTACCGGTGGGTGGACCCGATGCAACTGGCCCGCAGCCTGCCCGGCCTGGCCGAGGTCGGCGGTCCGGCGATGACCGCGGTGATCGGCGACGCCGCCCGGTTCCCGAGCGCGGCGCACTTCAAGTCGTATCTCGGCCTGGCACCGCGGGCGTCGGAGACCGGCGACACCGACCGCAAGGGCCAGCCGATGTCCAAGGCCGGATCGAGGCTGGCCCGCGCAACGCTGATCCGGGCCGCGGGCACCGCCCGCAAACAGGATCCCCAGCTGGCGCGGGTCTACCACCAGCAGATGGTCGAACGCGGCGCCGAGCACCTCAAGGCCAGCTGCGTGGTCGCCGGCCGCCTCGCCGAGCGGCTCTGGACCGTGATGCGCCGCCGGATGCCGTATGTGATCTGCGACGTCGACGGCACCCCGGTCACCCCACAACAGGCGAAACAGGTCATCGCCGACCAGTGGACCGTGACCGAGGAGATCCGCCGCCGACGGCGCAGCAACAAGAAGAGCAGGGCGGGGAAGGCCCCTCAGCAAGTCCTCACGGGACATGATCAAAAAGACGCTCGAAGCGTCCGAACGAGGCGACCTTCCCCACCCGAATCCTCCGCGACACCGTCACGGACCGTCAAGCCAACCCGCACTTGACAACAAATCCTCGATAGGGAATCAGTCGATGATGACGTCCTCGACGTCGCGGCGTGGAGTCGGGCGCCCGGGGCTGCCGAAGCCGATACGCAGCGCGATCTGCGGAGGGCCGGATCGGCCCAACGACCTGCGCAGTTGGTCCCGGGCCGCGGGTACCTCGATGGGCTGGGAGATCATGGAGGTGGCCAGGCCGGCGTCGGCGGCGGTCAGCAGCACCTTCTGCAGCGCCTGACCGGCGATGATCTGGTCGATCTGGCGGTCGCCGGCGGCGCCGAGAATCGCGATCAGCGGTTCGGGTTCGAAGTCGCGGCCGGGCGCACGCCGGTGGTCGCCGAAAGAGCGTTGCGGCAGCAGATCCTGCGGTTCGGGCAGCGGCCCCCCGGCGGTGACCGGAACACCGTCGGATGCGGCGTCGACGCGCGTCCAGCCGATCATCTCGGACTGGTAGTGCACGTCGCGGCGCAACACCCGGTCGGCGCTCTGCGCGATCTCCGCGAAACCCGTCAGGGCGGTCATGCCGACGAGCATGTCCAGCCAGGCCGATTCGCTACGGGCCGCCTCGATGAGCCGCACCCGGACTTCCGACGGCACCGGATTCGGCCAGAACGGGGACCGGTTGCTGTACCGGCGCGCGATGACCGCGTGGAGGTCCCGTTCGGTGTAGGTCGGCGGCCGCCGCGGCCCGGGGGCCAGCCGGGCGATCAGGTCCGGCTGGTCGGGGTCGGGGTGCAGGAGGACGTCAGGCGGCGTGCCGGTCGTGGCCAGGGCGAGCCGAGCGTTGTAGGTGGCCGCGCCGCAGGCGATCCGCACTGCCCATCCCGCGCGGTCGGCCGTGGCGAGCCGCCGGGCCGGATCGGCGAGGATCTCGACCGCGCCGGCACGGAGCCGGAACAGCCACGGCTGGCTGTTGAGCAGGGAGGGGGCGCGGATTCCTGCCTCGGCTGCCTGCAACAGGTCCGCCTCACCGTAGGGCTTCATCGTGTGCTTCCTTCCGGGAATCGAACGAACCGGCGACCGTAAACCCGTACCCCAGCTTTCGGTCTGCCTCCACGGTGCGGGTCGGCGAGCAAGCCCGGTCAGGGGCGAAAGTCCCGGGTCGTCCGGAGATCGGTACCTGACCGCGCGGATACTGTCAGTTGGCACGCCGGACAACGGTGGCCTCGATACCACCATCGGTATTCGCTCGAACACGCGTGCGACACGATCTTGAGGACGTCATGGCAGAGGACACCCAGGCACAACGAGCGCTCCTGGAAGCAGCGGACGCTGCGCGGTTCGCTCCCTCGATCCACAACACCCAGCCGTGGCGGTGGGTCGTGCATCCCGGCCGGCTCGAACTGTTCGCCGTCACCGACCGGCAACTGACCCGTCAGGACCCCGACGGCCACATGCTGCTGATCAGCTGCGGCACCGCGCTGCACCACGCCCGCGTCGCGCTGGCGGCCGAGGGCTGGGAGTGCGTCATCGACCGACCCGCCGGCGTCCCGCTGGCCACGATCCGGCCGACCGAGCACGGACCCGTCGACCCGATCGCGGTCCGGCACTTCGAGCAGTTGCAGGTGCGGCACACCGACCGGCGCACCGTCACCGAGGAACCGGTCACCCCGGCGATCCTGGAGGCCCTGGTGCAGGTGAGTGAGCGGTCCGGTGTCCGGTTGCACCTGTTGAGACACGACCAGGTCATCGAGCTGGCGGTGTTGGTCGAGCATGCGCAGCAGGCCGAAGGCGCCGACGAGCTGCTGCAGGCGGAAACGGCGACCTGGGTCGGTGGCGACCGCGCCGCCGGCACCGGCATCCCCGATGCGAGCCTGCCCGAGGAACTGCCGCTGACGACCGTGGCCGAACGTGACTTCGGCACCACCGGGTCCCTGGCAGCAGGGGGTGGGCATGACACCGCCGCCACCTACGCCGTGCTCTACGGCTCAGGCGACGAGCCCGCCGACTGGCTGCGCGCCGGCGAGGCGCTCAACGCCCTGTGGCTCGAGGCCACCGAACACGCCGTCAGCCTGCTGCCGCTCAGCAGCCCGGTCGAGGTGCCGTTCACCCGGCACGAACTGCGTCGCCTGCTCGGCGACCTCGGCGACCCCTACCTCGTCGTACGGCTCGGCGCCCTCGACCCGGCACACTCCGGCCCGGCCCACACACCACGCCTGCCCACCGAACAGGTGATCGAGGTGGCCGGCTGACACCCCCCGCGCCGGTGGCTGCCGGGCGAGCTCGAAGAATCGCGACCCGAGGACTCCTTCGGCCCACCCGCCAAGATCAATCATCGCGCATCGATGGCTGGCGACCCTGCGTCGAGGACCTGCCGGTGGTCACCCGTTGCTCGGTGTCCACTGGCCAGCCAGCGCGGCGATCTCATCGGCGATAACCGGCTGTAGTGCGGCGGGCAGGTCGTGGCCCATTCCGGGAAGGACGACCAGTTTCGCGCCGGGGATCGCACGGGCGGTCGCGAGCCCGCCGGAGAGGCGCACCAGCGGATCGGCGTCGCCGTGCACGATCAGCGCGGGCAGGTGCAGCCGGCGCAGCAGGGGGCGCCGGTCCGGGGCGGACACGATCGTGGCGAGTTGCCGCAGGATGCCGTCCGGATCGTGCGCCTGATCGAAGCTGCGCTTGGCGGCCTCGCGGATGCCGTCGGCGTCGAGCGGGTACCGCGGCGAGCCGATCGCTTGGAAGATGCGGAGCAGTTGCCGTGCGGCCGCCTCCCGGTTGCGGGCCGGTACAGACAGCAGCACGGGAAGGACGCGGGGGTGTGGGCGGCCGATGTGCCATGCGGGCGTGGAGGAAATGGACGTCAGCGTGCGTACCCGAGCCGGGTGCTGTCCGGCCAGGGTCTGCGCGATCATTCCGCCGAGGGAGACGCCGACGACGTGGGCGTTCGCCCAGCCGAGCGTGTCCATGACCGCGGCGGCGTCGTCGGCCATGTCGGTCAGGCGGTAGCCGGACCAGCGGCGGGCGGCGAACGCGAGCGGCGACGGCCGGCCGAGGCCGGTCAGGTGGGTGGATCCGCCGACGTCGCGGTTGTCGAACCGGGCGACGCGGAAGCCACGCTCGACCAGCAGATGGCGGAAGGGATCCGGCCAGAACAGCATCGACAGCCCGAGACCCATGATCAGCAGGATTGGCTCCCCGCTGTCGGTGCCCTCCACCTCGTACGCGATGTCGATGCCGCCGTGCTGTGCCGTGCTCGTGGTCATGATTCAAGCGTGCGTCCGCCGGGCGGGGGCCGGCATGGGCCGGAGGTCCCGCAGGTGGGACCTCCGGGCCCTGGTGGCGCCCGCCGCGGCAGCGAAGGGTGGAAGGAGAGGAACGCGTCGCCGAGGAGGATCCCATGGAGTATCTCAGCCCTCTGGACGCGTCCTTTCTCGATGTGGAGGACGAGGACCCGCATGCCTCACTGGCCATCGCGTCGATTGCCGTGCTGGACGGCCCGCCGCCGGGCCAGGCCGAGTTCGCCGAGGCGATCCGGGCGCGGCTGCCCCTGGTGCCGCGTTACCGGCAAAAGGTTCGCCGGGTCCCGTTCAACCTCGGCCGGCCCGTCTGGGTCGACGATCCCGATTTCGACCTCGACTTCCACCTTCGGCGTACCGCACTGGTGGCGCCGGGCGACGATGCGGCGTTGCAACGGCTCGTCGGCCGGGTGATGACGCAGCGCCTCGACCGTGAGCGCCCCCTCTGGGAGGACTGGCTGATCGAGGGCCTGCCCGGCGGGCGCTGGGCGGTCCTGTCCAAAGTGCACCACTGCATGATCGACGGCATCTCGGGCAACGAGCTGTACCGCTTGATCTGTGACACCGGCCCGAAGCCGCGCCGCCCAGTCGCCGACCACTGGCGTCCGCTCCCGGCCGCTGACGCCCTCGACCTGGCCCTCGACGCTTGCGGCCAGCTCGTCCGGATTCCCTTCGACCAGACCCGGCAGTTGGCGCGGGCCGCGCGCGAGCCGAGCCTGGCCGTCGCTCGGTTGCGCGAGATGGCCGGCGGTCTTGCGGTGTTGGCACAGGGCTTCCGGCCGGCCACGCCGACGTCATTGTCCGGGCCGCTCGGCCGGGCTCGCCGGTACGCGGTGGCTCGTATGCCACTGGACGACATCGCCCGCACCGCCGCCGCTTACCGGCTGACCGTCAACGACGTCTACCTGGCAGCCGTCACCGGTGCATTTCGCCGCCTGCTGCTGTCCCGCGGCGAAGAGCCGGACGCTGACGCGATCCGCACGCTCGTCCCGGTCAGCGTGCGCGGCAACGACGAGCGACACCTGCTCGACAACCGGCTGGCGTCGCTGCTTCTCCAGCTGCCGGTGGAGATCGACGAGCCGGCTGCCCGGTTGCATGCGGTGCACCGTCGCGTCACCGAACTGCGTGCGAGCCATGAGGTGGAGGCCAGCTCCGCATTGGTCGAGCTGGCCGAGCAGGAACCGTTCGCGGCGGTCTCCTTCCTGATCCGTGCCACGCTGCGCATGCCGCAACGGGCAGTCGCCACGGTGACCACCAACGTGCCAGGACCCGAGGTGCAGCTCTTCATCCTGGGCCGCCCGGTTCGCGAGATCCTGCCGTACGTCCCGATCGCCGAGCGGATGCGCATCGGCGTCGCCGTGCTCACCTACGCGGGACAGGCGGCCTTCGGGATCACCGCCGACTTCGCCTCGGTCCCCGAGGCGGATGAATTCGCCGCGGCCATTGTGGACGAGGTGGCGAGGTTGCGCGCCGCCGCACCCCGGGCGGTGGCCGCGTCGAAGCCGGCGCGACGCCGTGCGGCGTCCGCCGCCCGGGCCGCCGAGCTCGCCTGACTACGCCACGGGTCAAGGAGGTTGTCGTGTCTACCAGCGTCACCCTCAACGAGGAGTGCGGCCAGAGGATCGCCAGAGCCCTGAACCGTAATCCCGCGGTCGGTCTCGCGGTCGGCATCGTCCGTGCTGGGCAGCTGGCGCTCTTCTACGGGCACGGGTTCGCCGACATCGCCGTACGGGCTCCGGTCACCGAGGACACGGTCTTCCGGATCGGCTCGATCACCAAGACATTCACCGCGATCGCAGTGCTGCAACTGTATGAGCAAGGGGATATCGACCTCGACGCGCCCGCCGGCGACTACCTCCGCTCCTACGCGCTGGTGCCCGCGAACGTCACACACCGGCCCCCGACCGTCCGGCAACTGCTGACCCACACCGCCGGGCTTCCCGAGCTCGTGCGTCCGTCGCGCGTGTTCACTCCGGTCCTTGGTGAGACGGTGCGGTTCGGGCAACGCGTACCGACGCTCGCGGAGTTCTATCGTGGCAGCCTGCGCTTGGTGGCGGAGCCGGGCACCACGCACACCTACAGCAACCACGGATTCGCGACGCTGGGCCAGATCGTCGAGGACGTGACCGGCCGCCGGCTTGCGGAACACCTCCGCGACCGCATCTTCGCGCCGCTCGGCATGACGCACACCGATCTCGTCCGGTCTGACCGCGTCAGTGCCGGTCTCGCCACCGGGTACGCACTACGAGCCGGCGGCCCACGTCCGGTCGGTGACTGGGATCTGGTGACCGTCGGCGCCGGCGGCGTCTACTCGACCACCCGGGACATGGCTCGCTACCTGGCGGCGCTCCTCGGCGGCGGGGGCTCAATGCTTCGCGCCGACACCCTCACCGCCATGTTCGCGCCCCACTACCAGCCCGATCCCCGCCTGCCCGGGGTGGGACTCGCGTTCTTCCGCCATGACATCGGCGGGCACCCGGTCGTCGAGCACGAGGGTTTGCTGCCGGGGTTCACCTCCCACCTGGCCGTAGCACCCGACGACGACCTCGGGATCGTGGCGTTCACCAACGGAGCCCGCGGCGCTCGGGCATGGCTTTCCACCGAGGTCGGCGGAATCCTCCGGGATGTCCTCGGCGTCCCGACCCCGACGATCCGGACCGACGTGCCGCACAGCCCGGAACTGTGGACCGACCTCTGCGGCTGGTACTCCTTCCGTGGATCGGCGCGCGACGTGCCGAAGTGGTTCATCGCGGGTGCGAAGGTCGCCGTCCGGCGTGGGCGGCTCGTGCTTCAGGCGCTCTCCCCGGTGCCCGCGCTGGCGCGCGGCCTTCCCCTGTACCCGGACGACAGCGAGGACCCGTACGTCTTCCGGATCGACCTGTCAGATCTCGGTGTCGGCACCAGCCGCGTCGTGTTCAGCCGGTCGCGCGAATCCCGCGTGACGGCGTTCCACCTCGAGTTTGCGCCCATGTCGTTCGACAAGCGGAGCTGACGCGGCGACTATGGGCCTCAATCGGCTCAGCCAATGGTGGCGCCGGCGAACTGCCCGATGGCGAAGGTGACAGCCATGGCCGCGGCGCCGCCGCCTACCAGCCGCGCGACCGCGCGAGCGATGGACGCCGAGCCCAGTCTGGCGCTGACCGCTCCGGTCACGGCGAGGGCGACAACCACCACGATGAAGGTCACCGGGACCCGGACCTGCGGCGGCGGGAGCAGAATCGCGATCAGCGGGAGCAGCGATCCGACGGTGAAGGCGAGCGCCGAGGCACCGGCCGCGTGCCACGGGTTGGTCAGGTCGTCAGGGTTGATCCGCAGCTCGATGTCCGTGTGGGCGGCGAAGGCGTCGTGCGCGGTCAGCTCCTCGGCCACCTGACGTGCGGTTGCCGGGGAAAGTCCCTTGGCCGCATACAGCGCGGTCAGTTCGTCGAGTTCCTCGTCGGGATACTCGCTGAGCTCGGTGCGTTCCTTGGCGAGCAGGGCCCGTTCGGTGTCGCGTTGACTGCTGACCGAGACGTACTCGCCCAGAGCCATCGACACCGCGCCGGCCACCAGGCCGGCGGCTCCAGCGGTGGCGATCGGGCCGCTGGCCAGGGTCGCTCCGGCGACTCCGACGACAAGGCCGGCGGTCGAGACGATGCCGTCGTTGGCGCCCAGTACCCCGGCCCGGAGCCAGTTCAATCGGCCGGACAACCCGCCGCTGTGTGGTTCACCGGGATGTGTCACAGCCGCTCGGCCCGGTTCATGGTCTGCATGATCGTCATCGTGCTCCGCTCTGTCGGCCCAGGGCAGAGGCAACCGGCTCGTTATCGGTGGTCCCTCAGTCCCCCTCGGTGGCAGTGGAGCTGAAGTTGCCGGTCCAGGAGGCTTTCGCACCGGAGTCACCGATGCGGTAGGTGTCGTAGCCGGCGGCGCCGGCGACGACGATGGCCAGCACGGCGATTATCCTCGTGGTGGTGACGGACAGCGGCGCCAGATAGGTGCGCCGCCGAGCCGTCGCGTCGACGTCCGTCGACGCGGTGGCCTCGCGCTGCCGCCACCAGATCAGCAAGGCCAGGAGCGCACGGACAGGATCGCGTTCGGGCCGGCGAGGCGCCGGCGGGCCGCGGGCCAGACAGCGGTCAGCACGAGCAGCAGGGCGGCCAACGGAAGCAGGACCACGATGGCGTGCACGAGCAGGATGTGCGCCGGCAGTCCGTTGACAGTTCCCATGAATGTCCTTCCACCACGGCAGCGGAGCGACCCGAGCCGGGTGTGTCCCCGGCTCGACGTCTCAGCGAAGGCTAGGGAGCGAATCTTCGAATCCTCTAATCTTCGCCGGTGGCGCTGCTCGCTTGGCCGGACATGTCGGTCAGGGCGCGGGCCAGCCGGCGGTGACCCGGAGCAGGCCCGGCCAGGTGACCATCAGCGCGTCGTACCCGTCGAGGTTTTCGAGCCAGGAGAACGCGGCGCTGCCCTGGGCTGCGGCGGCGGTGGCGTAGACGTCGGCCCACAACAGGGCGGGGCCGATGACCGTGACCGCCCGGGTTGCGGTGGCGGGCCGACGGGCGTGCGGATCGATGATGTGCGCGCCGCGGTGTGCGCTGCCCGAGGTGGCGACCGCGCCGGAGCGGCTTTCGATGACACGCATGATGCGGGCCGGGTCGTCCGGGTGCTCGATGCCGATCCGCCACGCGGGTCGATCCGCCGGTGCGTGCACCAGGACGTCACCGCCGGCGTTGACGCACCAGCCGTCGGTGTCCAGGTCGGTGAGGTGCCGGGCGGCGCGCTCCACCGCCCACCCCTTGACCAGGCCGGACGGGTCGTACCGCGGCTCGCCGGTGCGCGGGTCGGGCAGCCCACGAGGGTCGAACCAGCCGTCGGTGCGCTGCCGCGCCTCGTCGCAAAGAGCGACGACCTGCGCGAGCATCGGGTCGGCGTCAGCGAGGAGGAGCGCGCCGCGCTGCCAGGCCGAGAGGTCACTGTCATCACGGTACGGGCTGAGCAACGCGTCTACGCGCCGCAGTTCGGCGAAGACAGCCTCGATCCGGTGCTCGACCGCTTCGCTGGTGAGCCGGTCACCGCGGAGGTGGATGCTGATCGGCAGGCCCATGATCTGCTCGACCCAGGCGCGCTGGGGGACGGCGCCGAGGGCGGTCACGAGAGGTGGGCGGCGTCGAGGGCGGATTGCAGTGACTCGCGGTAGCCGTCGCTGGTGACGGTGGCGCCGGAGACGGTGTCGATGTCGGCGCTCTGCGCGGCCAGGGTCTCCTGCCGCAGGATCGGCAGGGCGTAGGCATTGATCTCCTGGTCCTTGTGGTTCTCGGACGGGTAGACCGGCACCGCCACGTCGGTGATCTTGCCGTCGGCGACGGTGATGGCGACCTGCACGTCACCCCAGCGGGTGGGTACGGTCGAGCCGGTGTAGGTCTTGCCCCCGGTCGCGGTGCTGGTGCTGCCGGTGCCGGAGCTGCCGGACCCGGCACCGGCGACCTGGCCGGTGTTGGTGCTGGTGCGATAGCTGAACAGCAGCACCACGGCTGCCACGGTGGAGAACAACCACATGCTGATGCGTCGCATCGTCTTGAGTCCTTTCGGCTTACCAGGAGAAGAGTTCGGTGTGCGACCGTTCGGGCTTGACCCCGGCGGCAGCCGCGGCGGTGCGGGCGGCCCCCGTCCAAGCCTCTGGCCCGCATACGTAGACGTGCGAATCGGCGATCCGGGGGGCGATCTGGCGTAACACGTCGGCGTCGCCGTGGTCCGCGAACTGCGCGGGCAGCCACGACGGCCGGGCGGCGCGGGGGCCGAGCAGGTAGACGATCCGGACCCCGCGGTGGGCGGCGAACCAGTCCAGTTCGGCGCGGAACGCCACCTCGGCCTCATTGCGAGCGCGGTAGACCAGGGTCGCCTCTCCCGGCCGGTATGGCAGCTCACCGAGCAGCGACAGCAGCGGGGTGACGCCGATTCCACAGGCCAGCAGCACCACCGGACCGCCGGTGTACGTCTCGCCGGTCAGCTTGCCGTACGGCCCCTCGATGAGCGCTTTCGTGCCCGGCCGCAGCGACGCGACGCGGGCGCTGCCGTCGCCGAGGTCCTTCACGGTGATGCGCAGTACCTGCCCGTTCGGGGTGGCCGACAGGGAGTACGGGTGCGACCGCGACCAGCCCGGCCCGTCGAGGAACCGCCATTGGAAGAATTGGCCGGCTCGGACCGGCAGCGAGGCCAGTGCGCGGCCGGTCAGGTAGACCGAGGTCAGCCCGGGACCCTCCGGCTTCACGTGCGAGACGACCAGGCGGTGCCGCCAGTTGCGCCAGGCCGGCAATCCGATCCGATAGACCAGGACAGCGCCCGCGGACACCGCGTACAGCGTCCACCAGTACGCGGTCGCCACCGGTGAGCCGATGAAGTCCGTTCCGGTCCACAGCTGGTGCGGAAGCGCGAGGCCGACGCCGAGGTAGGCGTACAGGTGCAGCAGGTGCCACGACTCGTACCGCAGCTTGCGCCGGGCGGCCCGGATCGAGGTGACCACCACCATGATCAGCGCGACCGTGCCAGCGGTGGCCAGCAGCATCCCGGGGTAGCTCCAGATCATGTCCCACAGCTCGCCGAACGCGTTGGCCCGTGCCGCACCGGCGTATCCGAGGGTAATCAACACGATGTGCGTGATCATCAGCCAGCACGAGGTGAATCCGGTCCATCGGTGCCACCGGGCCAGCCGGTCCTGACCGAAGGCGCGCTCGACCAGCGGAACCCGGGCCATCAGCAGCACCTGGAGCAACAACAGGTCGGATGCCCAGAGGCCGGTCAACCGGCCGGCGGCCGACACGGCGTCCGATCCGCCGCCGATGATCTGCTGTACGCCGCCGTTGCCGACCCACAGCGCGGTCACGATCAGCAGGCTCACCCCGGCACCGAGACCACTCGCGTCCGGCCACCAGCGCGGCGTGCTGCGGCGCGGCGGCGAGAAGGTGCCGGACGACGGTGACTGTCGCGATGAAGCGGTGGGAGGCGTGGCTGTTGCGGTCATGACTCAACCATCGATCAGGAACATGGGAGAAATCCCCGGGAACATATGGATCGCCTATGAGATCGCTGTGAACGACCGCGGCGAGCGCGGACAACCGTGCCGACGATGCTGATATCCGGGCCTTGCGGCCCTGCCGGTGAACCCGCCGATGTCCGACCGTAGAGATGTACCGATGGATGTTCGGCTTGTCGACGGTGTGTGGAGGCCGGTATGCGGTGGTGGTGGCAGCCACGGAAGCAGCACGGCCGGATCGGACGACAGGTGACCGCCCTCGTCGTCACGACAGCGGTGCTGCTCGCGGGCACCTGGGTAGGCGCATCGCGCATACCCACCCGCTGGTTCGGGCCGGCCCACCCGGCGTCGGCGCAGGCCGCTCTGCCGGTCGACCGGGTGGTGTGGGCCTGGGCCGGTGCGGTGACCACCACTTCGGCGACAGTCGTGGCCGAAGCGGTCCGACCTGCCCGGCGCGCCCGCCTCGTGCTGACCGCGGACCAGGCCGGCGTCGCCCGGTCGACCGCGGCTGTGCCGGTCGGCGGCGACGGCATCGTCCGGCTCCGGGCCACTGGCCTGAGGCCGGACACCGCCTACCGGTACGTCGTCGAGGTCGACGCGATAGCGGACCACGCCCGCGGGGACGGCCGGTTCCGCACGATGCCATCGGGCCCGGCGTCGTTCACCGTCGCCGTCGGCTCCTGCGCCCGGACCGGTTCCAGCGGTGCCGTCTTCGACGCCATCCGCGCCGTCGAGCCGCTGCTGTACGTCAGCGCCGGCGATCTGCACTACGGCAATCCCGCCAGGGATGACGTCACCGTGTTCGGCGATCTCTATCGGCAGACCCTGACCTCGCCGGCCCAGGCCGCCCTGTACCGGTCCGTCCCGGTCGCCTATGTCTGGGACGACCACGACTACGGGCCCAACGACGCCGATGCCGCCGCGCCCACCCGGCCCGCGGCACGCGCCGCGTACAGCGCCTACGTGCCGCACTACCCGCAGCCGGAGCCCGGTGGGGCCGTGTATCAGGCGTTCACCATCGGCCGCGTCCGGTTCGTGCTCACCGACAACCGTTCGGAACGCACCGGCACCTCGCTGCTCGGCGCCCGGCAGCTGGCCTGGCTGCAGCGCGAACTGGTCACCGCCGCTCGCGGCCACGCGGTGGTGGTCTGGGTGAACCCGGACCCGTGGATCGCCGCGCCGGCCGGCGGCGCCGATGACTGGGGCGGCTACCCGCAGGAACGGCGCGTGCTGGCGGACACCATCGCCGCCGCCCGCATCGACAACCTGGTCATGATCTCCGGCGACGCCCACATGGTCGCGCTCGACGACGGCAGCCACAGCGGCTACAGCGGTGCCGGTTACCCGGGCTTCCCGGTGCTGCAGGCAGGGGCGCTCGACCGGCCCGGCAGCGTCAAGGGCGGCCCGTACAGCCACGGCACGTTCCCGGGTGGCGGACAGTTCGGCACCATCACGATCACCGACAGCGCGACGTCCCGGGTCGGCGTCGAGCTGACCGGTCGCACCTGGCGCAGCACCATCCTCGTCTCCTACCGCACCACCTTCCCCGCGCCGTCGACCCCGCCGAAACCGGGCACCGGATAGGGCGGTGTGTCATGTCTCCTCGGATCCGGCGTCGCGTGGCCCGCTCCCCGGCGGCGGTCCGACGGTGACCTTGGACAGCTCGATGAACACGGGCGCCGCCGCGTTGAAGGTCCGGTACGCCCGCTGCACGTCAGCCGCCGACATGCCGGTGGCCCGCAGCAGGCCGGCCTGCGCGGCGGCGTTGGGTGTCTCCATCGGACCGAAGCAGCCGTAGCAGCCACGCTGGTAGGCCGGGCAGATCGCCCCACAACCGGCATGCGTGACCGGCCCCAGGCACGGTGTTCCGTGGGCGACCACCACGCAGACGCTGCCGCGCTGCTTGCACTCGAAGCAGACGCTGTGCGCCGGGATGTTCGGGCGGCGTCCGATCAGCAGCGCGGTGATCACCTCGAGCAGCTGGCGGCGGTCGATCGGGCAGCCGTGCAGCTCGTAGTCGACCTTGACGTGGGCGGCGATCGGGGTGGAGGTGGCCAGCGCCGAGACGTACTCCGGGCGGGCGTAGACCACGGACCGGAACTCGTCGACGTCGGCGAAGTTGCGCAGCGCCTGCACGCCGCCCGCGGTGGCACAGGCGCCGATGGTGACCAGCGTGCGGGACATCTCGCGGACCCGCTGGATGCGTTCGGCGTCCTCCGCCGTGGTGATCGAGCCTTCCACCAGCGAGATGTCGTACGGGCCGGGCTCCACCCGCCGGGTCGCCTCCAGGAAATGGGCGATCCGCACCCGGTCCGCCACGGCGAGCAGTTCGTCCTCGCAGTCGAGCAGGCTGAGCTGGCAGCCGTCGCAGGAGGCGAACTTCCACACGGCGAGGGTCGGTGTCATCACAGCTCCCGTACCTTCATCAGCGGCTCCGCCAGGGCATAGTCGACGACCGGACCGTCACGGCACAGCAACAGCGGACCGAGCTGGCAGTGCCCGCACCAACCCGCCCCGCAGCGCATGGTCCGCTCCAGCGAGATCCGCAACCGCGAAGCGGACAGACCTCGATCACGGAGCGCCTGGGCGGTGAAGCGCATCATCACCTCGGGACCGCAGACGAATGCCACGCTGCGGGCCGGGTCGAAGCGGGCGGCCGGGATCAGCGCCGGCACCACGCCCACGTGTCCGGCCCAGCCGTCGGCGGGCCGGTCCACAGTGATGCCGACCTGCACTCCGGCGGCACCCCAGCGCAGCAGCTCATCGGGATACAACAGATCCGCCGGGGTCCGCGCCCCGATCAAGAGCACCACGTTGCCGTACCGGGACCGCTCGGCCAGCACGGCGTGCAGCACCGGGCGCAGCGGGGCCAGCCCGATGCCCCCGGCGACGACCACCACGTCCTGCCCCTCGGCCGAGCCGACATCCCAGGACGTGCCGAAAGGCCCGCGAACGCCGATCACCGCGCCGACGGCTGTGTCGTGCAGTGCCCGGCTCACCGCCCCGACCGCCCGTACCGTGTGGATCAGGTGCCGGGCCCGGTTGTCAGCCGGGTCCGGCAGGCCGCTGAGCGAGATGGGCACTTCGCCGATCCCGTACGCGGTCAGCATCGCGAACTGGCCGGGGGCGAAGGCCGGCAGCGGTCCCGCGTCGTGCGCCAGCTCCAGCGTGACGGTGTCGGCGGTGTCCGCACGCCGGGACACCACCCGATAGGGCTGCGGCACGGCCGCGCTGACCGCGGACGGAGCCGTCGAGGTGCTCACGGCTGTCCGGCCTGCGCCGCCGTGGCGTACAGGTCCAGTAGGCGCAGCCGGGTGGCGTGCAGGCGTGCGGTGATGACCGGGGTGAACAGGCGCAGCATCGCGTACCCGAAGACCGGATCCGCGTCGCAGCGTTCGCGGACGGACCCGGCGTCGAACGCCACGGCCTCCACTGGTTCGCGGGCGACGGCACCGAATTGCCAGTGATACGGCGGATGTAGCCAGGACCAGCCCAGCACGGCCCCGCCCGCCAGCGTCTCGATGATCTGAGTGCCGCGACCCGGCACCCGCAGATCCAGCGCCACGGTGCCGTGCTCGAGGAGCCAGAAGCGATCCGCGGTGTCGCCCTCGGCGAAGATGCGTGCGCCGGTCGCGTACGAGACCGGCCGGGCGGCCCCGGCCAGCGCCCGGAGTTGCTCACGAGTCAGCCCGGCGAAGAAGGCCAGGCCCTCAACCCGGGAGAACATGTCGTCGGTCATCGATCGTCCTTCCCGCCCTCGGATTCGGCGGCCAGGCGCAACAGCGACAGCGCGGCCACCTCCTGGGTGATGTCGATGCCGGTAGGGCACCACGCGATGCACCGGCCGCATCCGACGCATCCGGACGAGCCGAACTGGTCGTGCCAGGTGCCGAGCTTGTGAGTGATCCACTGGCGGTACCGGGCCTGGCCGCTGCTGCGCACGCTGCCACCGTGCAGATAGGAGAAGTCCAGGTCGAAACAGGAATCCCAGCGGCGCCACCGCTCGGCATGGTCGCCGGTGAGATCGGTGACGTCCTCGGTGGTGGTGCAGAAACAGGTCGGGCAGACCATGGTGCAGTTGCCGCAGGTCAGACATCGGGAGGCGACGTCGTCCCAATGCGGTGACTCCCGGCTGTCGGTGAGCAGATCGGGCAGGCCACGGGTGGGCATCGACCGGCCCATCCGGGTCGCCGCGTCCGCGACCGCGCTGGTCGCCAGGGTCAGAGTCGCCTCGTCGGCCGGCCGCCGGGGAAGCTCGGCGAGCACCTCCGCTCCGGCCGCGGTGCCCGCTCGGACGAGGAAGCGGTGGCCTTCGTCGTCCAGCAGTTCGGTCATCGCCAGGTCGAAGCCGGAATCGGCGTGCGGGCCCGTCCCCATCGAGGTGCAGAAACACGTCGCCCCGGGTTCGGTGCACTCCACGGCGATGATCAGATTGCCGTCCCGCCGGCCCGCATAGACCGGATCGGGGTGCCGGCCGCCGATCAGGACCCGGTCCAGGACGGCGATCGCGGCGAGGTCGCAGGGACGGACACCGAGCAGGGCGTACCGATGCTGCTCCTCCGCGGGCTCCCGCACGACCACCGTGCCGTCGGGGGAGCGGTCCGCCGACCAGAGCGGGGCGCGGGCCGGATGCAGCACGCTTTTCCACGACTGGGGTCCGGCCGAGTGGCCGAACGCGGCACGATCGTCCCGGTCCCGCAGCCGATACCGGCCGGCCTCGGTGTCGACGCCGATCCCGTACGACAACTCGTCCGCGGTATCGAGCTCGGCGACCACGATGGCGCCGTCGCGGGCGGTGGGGCCCACGATGGTGTAGCCCCGGGCGTGCAGCGCATCGAACAGTCGGTGCAGTGCCGCCGCCTCGATCGTCGCAGGCGGCGGAACCTCCTCGCGGGTCTGCGGCGTCATCGCGCCTCCCTCGGACTCGTCGGTGAGCCGGCAGCCGTCCACACCCGAACGTAAAGGCCGCAGAAGATCGTGACCAGAGGCGAAGGTCCCAGAACCGGACAGAGGCCGGTCACCGCCGAGACCGGTACCCGCCGGCGTGATCGGCGGGATCGCCCACCGATCCGACGAGCTTCCCGCGGTCGCCAGGGGCGAAAGTCCCCAAGGGACCGTTGCTCAGACAGGGGCAGCGGCGGCGACCATCGGCCCGTCGGGTCGGGCCGTCAAGCCCTGTCCCCGGTACGCCGTCGGCCATAGCCTCGAACTGTAGGAGTGGCGCCGAACCGACATGCCGATTCGGCACGCCGCGTCCCGCGGCGACTCCCTGCTCGGTCTCCGCCTCTCCGAGATCGTAGGAGGCGACCATGAGACTCCCGACAAGACACCAGTGGTTGGTAGCGGCGGTCGGCGTGTTCCTCGCTGTCGGGCTGGTACTGGTCAGCAGCTGGCTGGTGCTCCGCCGCGACGCTGGCGAAGGCACGGCACAGCCGCCCGGGGGCGCGCCGGCGAGCGTGCCTGCGACCACGTCACCGAGTGCGTCACCCGACAGGACGTCGAGCACCGTGCCGGCCACCATGACGGTCAAGGTCTACTTTCACCGCGGCCAGCGTGACGACCCGACCAAGGTCGTGGCGGTGCAGCGCAGAGTGCCACGCAGCCCGAAGGTGGCCACGGCCGCGCTGACCCAGCTGCTGGCCGGGCCCACCCGGTCCGAGCGCGACGCGGGCTACTGGTCGGTCTTCACCTCGGCGACCGCCGGAGCGTTGCGCAGCGTCCGGATCGCGGAATCGGTCGGATACGCCGACTTCCGCGACCTCCGGCCGCTCATCCCGAGCGCCGGATCCAGCGCGGGCACGGCGGCGTTCCTCGCCGAGCGCGACGCCACGTTCAAGCAGTTCAGCACCGTCCGTCGCACGGTCTATTCGCTGAACGGCGACGTCCCGGCGTTCTACGAGTGGCTTCAGCTGTCGCCGCCGGACGGCACCGCTCCCACCCTCGCCGAGGCACAGCGGGTCGCCCGTGCCTTCCTGGCCGACGTAGCCGGCATGCGAAACCTCGCCCTCGCCGGATCGCGATGGCGCAGCGACTTCATCGCCACGGTCGACTTCCGTACCCGGGTCGGTGCGAACAAGGACGCGCGAGGCCCGCTCAGCCGGGTGGTCCTGGGCAAGTCCACGACGTCGTTCAGCGTGCTCGGTGTCAACACCGACACCATCCGCGTCGACCGACCGGCCGCTGCGATCACTCCCGGCGACCTGGCGGTCGTCACGTCGCCGTTGACGATCACCGGACGGGCGCTGGCCTTCGAGGGCACTGTGAACGTTCGTGTGGTGCAAGTCAAGAACGGCGTGGTGCGCCAGCTCGGGTCGGGTCACGTGACCGGGGGTGGCGACGTGCTGCGGCCCTTCACCGGGGAGATCACCTTCGCCGTGCCGAGCACCGACATCGGCTGGGTGCTCGCCTCGGAGCTGTCCGCGTACGACGGCGCGGTCACCAAGGTGACGGCTGTCCGGGTGGCCTTCACCGACCTGCCCGGCTAGCGATCCTCGGCTGGCAGCCCACTGGCCGCCCGGCTACGGCACCAAACCCGACCCGGCGGTCCGACGACCCGGCCGGCGGATGCGGGACCATCGGCCCTGCCGGCAGGCGTGTGGGCGGCGGATGCTTTGCGTGACGCTCGTCGATCCGGGCGGGCGGGGAGCTTGGGGGTGACGTCATGACGAGTGTCGCCGGTGCCGCTGTGGTCGTCGGCGTGGACGGGTCACCGCGCAGCATGGTCGCGGTCGAGGTGGCTGCCGCCGAGGCGGCGCGCCGACGTCGCCCGCTGCGGATCGTCCACGTGCTGGTCTGGCCGAAACTGCCCGTGCCGCTGCCGCCCGGTGTCACCGAGACCTCGCCGGAAGCGCTCCGCGAGCAGGCCGGTGGCTATCTGACCGAGGCCGCTGGGTTCGCCGGCAAGGTGGCACCCGAGGTCGCCGTGAGCACGGCGTTGGTGAGCGGTCGGCCGGCGACCGTCCTGAGGGACGAGAGCCGGCGCGCCGACCTGTTGGTGGTGGGCGAACGGGGGATGAGCGGCTTGCTCTTCGGCTCCGTGGCGACCGAGCTGGGCTCACAGGCGGTCTGCCCGGTGCTCGTCGTGCGCGGTGAACCGCGTTCCACCGGCCCGGTGGTCGTGGGTGTCGACGGGTCCGCGGAGTCCATGCGGGCTATCGACTTCGCGATGGAGGAGGCGTCGCTGCGCGGTGTCGCGCTGGTGGCCCTGCACGCGTGGATCGGAAGTGACTGGACGGAGCTGGACCGGAACCTGGCGGCGAAGCACGAGTTCTTGTCCGGTGACGCGCAGGAGCGGCGCGTGCTGGCGGAGGCGCTGGCCGGTGCCGGCGACCGGTATCCCGATGTCCCGATCCGGCGCCAGGTCCTGCGTGGCGGCGCGGGGCCGTTGCTCAGTGAGTGGTCACACACCGCGCAGCTGGTTGTCGTCGGTGATCGCGGCCACGGCGGTCTTGTCGGGCTCGTGCTCGGCTCGGTCAGCCAGCACCTCATCTTCCATGCCGCGTGCCCCACGGCGGTGGTCCGGGCGCGCCCACCCGCGCACTGAAGATCCGGGAGGCGGTTATGACCGTTCTCGTCGTGCTGGTGTGGGCGCTCGTCGGGCTGCGCTTGGTGCTGCTGATTCTGCAAGTGGCGCGCGTCCCGGGGGAGCGGCATCCCCTCTGTCCCCCGCCGGCCTGACGTTCCCGGACGCGCCGTCGGCAAAGATGCGAAGATCGGACATGGGCTCGCCACGGTTGCCGGCACGGCTGTTGCCTGGACTCGCGCCGTTGCGCGGATACCAACGGTCATGGTTCCGGGGCGACGTCCTCGCCGGGCTCACCGTGGCCGCCTACCTCGTACCTCAGGTGATGGCCTACGCCGATCTCGCCGGACTGCCGCCGGTGACCGGTCTGTGGGCCATGCTGGCACCGCTGGCGCTGTACGTGCTGCTCGGCTCGTCACGGCACCTGTCGGTGGGCCCGGAGTCGACCACAGCCTTGATGACAGCGGCGGCGGTGGCGCCGCTGGCCGCCGGCGATCCGGCGCGGTACGCCGCACTGGCCGGTGCGCTCGCCGTGCTGGTGGGACTGCTGTGCCTGGTGGCGTTCGCCGTGCGGCTCGGGTTCGTGGCCGACCTGCTCTCCAAGCCGATCCTGGTCGGATACCTGGCCGGAGTGGCCGTGACGATGATCGTCGGGCAGGCCGGCAAGCTCACCGGGGTACCGGTCACCGGCGGGAGCATCCCGGCCGAGCTGGTCTCGTTCGTCGATCACCTGCCCCAGACACACCTGGGAACCGCATTGTTCGCCGCCGTGATCCTGGCTCTGCTCTTTCTCGGGCAGTGGCGCTTCCCTCGTGTCCCGACACCATTGCTGGCGGTGCTGCTGGCCACCGCCGCGGTGGTGGTCTTCGATCTGCAAGAGCACGGCATCGACGTCGTCGGCGCCGTTCCCCGTGGTCTGCCCACCTTGGCGCTGCCCGGCTTCGGAGATCTCCGGCAGCTGCTGTTGCCGGCGATCGGGCTGCTGGTCGTCGGGTACACCGACATGGTGCTGACCGCCCGGGCATTCGCCGACCGCGACGGCGGCCCCATCGACGCGAATCAGGAGCTGCTGGCGCTGGGCGCGGCGAACCTCGGTGCCGGCGTGCTCCGGGGTTTCCCGATCAGCAGCAGCGGCAGCCGCACGGCGCTGGGGCTGGCCGCGGGTGGCCGCACCCAGGTGTATTCCCTGGTTGCCCTGGCCTGTGTAGCGGCAGTCCTGATCTTCGCCGGGCCGTTGCTGGCCCGATTCCCGACCGTGGCCCTCGGCGCGCTGGTCGTGTACGCCGCCACCCGCCTGATCGATGTGGCCGGATTTCGCCGGCTGGCCGCGTTCCGCCGCAGCGAGTTGCTGCTCGCCCTGACCGCGTTGGCCGGCGTGCTGGTCTTCGACATCCTCTACGGTGTGCTGCTAGCCGTCGGCCTGTCCGTCGCCGAATTGCTGCACCGTGTCGCTCGGCCCCACGACGCCGTGCAGGGCTTCGTCCCCGGCCTGGCCGGCATGCACGACGTCGATGACTATCCGTCTGCGAGCACTGAGCCGGGGTTGCTCGTCTACCGCTATGACTCGCCGCTGTTCTTCGCCAACGCCGAGGACTTCCGCCGTCGTGCCCTCGCCGCGATCGACGATCAGGGTGCACCGGTCGTCTGGTTCGTGCTCAACGTCGAGGCCAATGTCGAGGTCGACAGCACCGGCCTGGGAGCGGTGGAGGACCTGCGGGCCGAACTGGCCGACCGCGGCATCGTGTTCGCCCTCGCGCGGGTGAAACAGGACCTGCTCACCGCGCTGACCGCCTACGGGCTGACCGCCGCCGTCGGGCCGGATCGTATCTTCCCCACCCTGCCTACCGCCGTCGCTGCGTACCGGGACTGGCTCCGCACCGACCGGCCGTGACGCCGCAAGGACCTTCAGACCGGGTGTTTGGCAGCTGTGGCGGCCGCCGCGAGTGCTGTCCCCCATTTCCGGGCGCGCTCCTCCTCGTGTGCCTTGAGTGGCCCGGCAGATCCGCTGACCAGGAAGCTCTGTGCGGGCAGCACGACGCGGCAGCCGAGCCGCCGCAGCTGTCGTTGCACCCGGTGCGCGGCCGAACCCGGCAGGAACGGCTTGTCGACCTTGGTATCGAACGCCGCCGCAGCCAATCCCGCCAGCGTCGGTGAGCAGTCGAGATACTCACGAACGCCAACGTCGATGGCCTGTGGCCGCACCGTGCCCTGCTGAGCCGCCTGCTCGCGGGTCGAAGGCCGGCTCATCCCGAACGCGTGCGTCGGACCGCCGACGACGAGCAGGTCCATGTCGAACGCGCGCGGCATGGTGCCGACGTCCGCGACGGTGACGTCGAACTTCTCCCGCAGTCCTTCCGCAATCGCGCGGGCGATCGTCTCGGAGTTGCCGTACATGGACTCGTAGATCACCAGCGCCTTCATGACGCTCCCTTCATGGTGTTGGGTACTTGGCGAGGATCTCCCGGAGCCGGTCGACGAAGCGTAGGGATTCGTCGTGGTCGCGTTGCCACACGTTGCGGCCGAAGATGAGGCCGGTGGCGCCGGCGGACATGGATTCCTGTGCTTTCTCGATCATCACGTCGTCGCCGGCGCGGGAGCCGCCGGAGACGAGCACCAGGGTGCGGTTCGCGGCGCGGACGACGGCGTCGATGGCTTGCTGGCTGCTGTAGTCCGCCTCGTACGGTGCGGGCACGTCGGTGTGCTTCTCCGGGTGCGGGAAGTTCACTTTGACGACGTCGGCGCCGAGCTCGCTGGCCGTGCGGGCAGCGTAGTGCACGGCGTAGAACGAGTCCTTGCCGCCTTTGTGCTCGATGGCCTCACCGCGCGGGTACGCCCACACGATCAGCGGCATCCCGAGTCGCTGCGCATCCTGGCGCACCACGCGGTACTGGGCGAAGTCGGCGTCCTGGGCCGGTGAGCCGACGTACAGCGTGTAGCCGACCGCGTCGGCGCCGAGCCGTACGGCGTCCTCCACGGAGGCGTGCAGCGGCGACAGCGCGCGGGTGTCGGCGGGGATGTCGGTCTTGCCGTTCAGCTTGAGGATGAGCGGGACCTCGCCGGCATAGTCCCAGTAGAACTTCTCCGCGAGCCCGATCTGGATCGCGATGCCGTTGAAGCCGCCCTCGAGGGCCAGCCTGACGATGTACTTCGGGTCGGCGGCGATCGGGTCGGCGAAGAAGTCCCGGGGTCCGTGCTCGAGGCCTTGGTCGTAGGGCAGGAACAGTGCGGTGCCGTTGCCCAGCCCGTGCTGGTAGAGGATGCGGTGCAAGCGGGCCTTCTTGCCCGCGCTGAGCCCGCATTGCGAGAGCCTCAGCCGTGCTGTCATGGCGGTTCCTTTCTCTTCACCGTCCACCTTCGTCGTCGCTACGCACCGGGTACAGGGGCTGACGACCTGACCCGGCGGGATGACCGGCCCGCGCGGCCGGAGGCTCGGTGCGGTGGTCGTTCGCGCCGCGGGTCGAAAGTCCCGCGTGGGCAGTGCCACTGACTCTGCCGGTGGGCGGCCGACCGGGCAACGATCAGGACAGGCCGAAAGCTTGGGAGGCGCCGTCATGTCATGGCTCATTGTCGTGATCCTCTTCGTGCTGGCGTTGCTGGTCGTCGCCGGACCCGTGCTCGAGGATCTGATCGACCGGGTCTGGCCACCTGGGCCGAATCCGGCAGCCCGCCAGCGCAAGAGATGACCCACATCTGGGACGCCGCTGACGGCGGCCATGGACAGGAGCGGAGGAGACCCGGCCATGAAGCTGTGGCGTGTGGACGACGTCATGACGAAGGACGTCGTATCGGTGACGGAGGACACCCCGTACCGTGACATCGTTGATCTGTTGATCGACCGCCGGGTCAGCGCAGTCCCGGTCGTCGACCGGTCCGGCAGACCGGCGGGCCTGGTGTCGGAGGCAGATCTCCTGCACAAGGTCGAGGCCGGTGGGGCGGCTCCCCGCATCTTCGATGCCTGGCGCCGGCGCGGCGACCGCGCGAAGGCAGGCGGCCGCACCGCCGCCGACGTGATGACCTCGCCCGTCGTGACCGCCGAGCCGTCGCTGTCGCTGGCCGCCGCGGCCCGCAGGATGCACCGTGAGCATGTCAAGCGGCTCCCGGTCGTGGACTCCTCCGGGCAGCTGGTCGGCATCGTCACCCGCAGCGACCTGCTCAAGCTGCACTGTCGTACGGACGGCGAGATCCGCCGTGATGTCGTGGACGATGCCCTGCACCACGTCATCGCGATCAACGGCGGTCCCGTCCAGGTCGAATGCGTCGACGGTGTCGTCACCCTGGCCGGCCGGGTGCAGTTCCGGTCCACCGCCGACCTGGTCGCGAGCCTGACCCGGCAGGTTCCCGGTGTCGTCGCGGTCGCGGACGGGCTCACCTTCGACATCGACGACAACGTGATCAGCGGTTCACGGATCGGCACGCCCTTCAGCTTCGGCTGAGCCGGCCGGAGCGCCGCCTTACCCGCCTCCGTCGCGGCTCTTGTCAGGAGGGACGTCATGGCACCCCTGTCCGTCTTCGATCAGCTCGTCCTGCATCCCTTCCTCGGCGATCTCCCGGTCGGCTGGCTGCGGCGCTTGGCGGCCCACGGCCGCCCGGTGCTGCGGTACCCGGGCTACCGGCTGTTCCGGCAGGATGCTGCGGCCGACCGTTTCTGGCTGTTGCGCTCCGGCGTCGTCGCTCTCGACTTCCACGTGCCGGGCCGCGGTGACGTCGTCATCGAGCGCGTCGGTGCCGGCAGCGTGGTCGGTTGGTCCTGGCTGCTGCCGGAGTATCGGTGGACCCTTGGCGGGGTTGTCGCGGAGGACTGTCACGCGGTCGAGTTCGATGCCGCCCGGGTGCGCCTGTTGATCAGCGAGGACCCCGGCTTCGGGCGTGAACTCACCGCGCGTTTCCTTGCCGTCATGGGCGGTCGGCTGCAGGCAGCGCGACACCGGCTGGTCGAGCTGTACGCGTACCCGGAGCACCCGGCGGGTGCGTCCAATCCCGACTGAGGTTGTGCCGGTGAGATACGGCAGGAGGAGGACCGGACGGTGTCTGGATCGGATGGACCTGGCGCTGGCGAGAGCCAGTCGCTGGCCGCGTTGGCACCCGGCGCTCGGGCGACGGTCGCGTGCGTCACGGCGCCGACACCTGCCACGGCGACCCGGTTGGCGGACCTGGGGTTCACCCCCGGCGCGGTGGTGGAGGTGTTGCGCCGGGCACCGCTGCGAGACCCGGTGATCTACCGGGTGAAGGACTACGAGCTGTGTCTGCGCCGGGAACAGGCGGCGTGTGTCCACGTGGTCGAGGTGGATCGATGAGCATCCCCTGCCATGACGGTGATGGGGGAGTCGTCGCCGCGGGGGTGCCGCGCATCGCTCTGGTCGGTGCCCCGAACGCGGGTAAGACCAGCATCTTCAACGCGCTGACGGGATTGCGGGGCAAGACCGGCAATTATCCCGGGGTGACGGTGTCGCGGTTCATGGGCACCTGCCGGGTGGGCCCGGACCGGTATGCCATCGAGGATCTGCCCGGCACCTACGGCCTGGAGCCGGTCAGCCCGGACGAGCAGATCCTGGTCGACGTCCTCGACGGCCGTCTCGACGGGGTGGACCGCCCCGACGCGCTGCTGGTGGTGGTCGACGCCACGACGCTGCGCCGGTCGCTGGGTTTCGTCGCGCAGGTTCTGGGTCGTGGGCTGCCGGCCTGCGTGGTCGTCACCTTCACCGACGAACTGGCCCGCCGCCAGGGCGCCCTGGACGTCGATGCCCTCGGTCAGGCGTTGGGAGTGCCGATCCTGCCGGTGGTCGGTCATCGCGGGTACGGGGTCACCGAACTGCGCGAGGCGTTGGCGGACTGGCAGGCGTGGCCGGTGCCGGTGCTGGCGCCGCCGGTCGACGCCGTGGAGCGCGACGCGTGGGTGGAGTCGGTCCTGGCGTTCGCCGGCTACCGGGCTGCTGAGCGTCATCGGGTCACCCGGCGTGTTGATGCCGTGCTGCTGCACCCGCTGTGGGGCACGGTGGTGTTCTTCGCGGTGATGGTGCTGTTCTTCCAGACGCTGTTCACCCTGGCGGCTCCCCTGCAGGACGCGGTGGAGGCAGGCTTCGGGCAGTTGGCGGCCCTGGTGGCCGAGCACGTCGACAACCGGTGGCTGGGATCCCTGCTCGGCGACGCGCTGATCGGTGGGGTGGGCGGCGTCCTTGTCTTCGTCCCCCAGATCATGCTGCTGTTCCTGCTGGTCGCCCTGCTCGAAGGCGTCGGCTACATGTCCCGCGCGGCGTTCCTGATGGACCGGGTGATGGCCCGCGCCGGACTGGAGGGCCGTGCCTTCGTCGCGCTGCTGTCCTCGTTCGCCTGCGCGGTCCCGGGCATCATGGCCACCCGGACCCTGCCGTCGGCCAGGGACCGCATCGCGACGATGATGGCCGCGCCGTTGATCACCTGCTCCGCGCGGTTACCGGTCTACGTCCTGCTGATCGGCCTGCTGGTCGACCGGTCGGCCCGGATCGGCCCGTTCGGTGCCCAGGGTCTGGTCATGTTCGGCTTGTACCTGCTGGGCGCGGTCTCGGCGATGCTGGCCGCCTGGGTGTTCAAGAAACTCGGCGACCGTCGCGGCGCGCTGATGCCGTTCTACCTGGAGATGCCGCCGTACCGGCTGCCGTCGCCGCGGTCGGTCCTGATCGCGGTGTGGAGTGCCTCCTCGTCGTTTCTGCGTAAATGCTCCACGATCATCGTGGCGACCACAATCGTGTTGTGGCTGTTGCTGAACCTGCCGCTGCACACCGCCGCACAGCTGGGCGGGGCCGGCGTCGACACCGGGGACCCAGCCGCGGTGTCGGCCTATACCGTCGATCACAGCTACGCGGCCGGCCTCGGCCGGCTGGTGTCCCCGGTCTTCGATCCGCTCGGCTTCGACTGGCGCATCAACGTCGGGGTGTTGTCGGCCCAATCGGCGCGGGAGACATTCGTCGCCACCCTCGGCCAGGTCGCCGCCGCTGAGGATCCGGAGGACCCGGCCGCGGCGCTACGGACCATGACCTATCCCGACGGCCCGCGTGCCGGACAGCGGGTGTTCACTCCGCCCACGGTCGCCGCGCTGCTGGTCTACTTCGCCTACGCCCTGCAATGCATGGCCACCGTCGGCGTCATCCGGCGGGAAACAGGCACCTGGCGATGGCCGGCGATCGCGTTCGCCTACCTCACCGTGACGGCGTGGCTGATGGCCTATCTCGCCAGGACCGTGACCGGCCTGGTAACCGGGTAGCGCGCCATGGTTCCCATCCACCCCCAGAGATACCCGGGCGACCCGAACCGGCTGCGCTGGATCGTCCCGGCCGGCCTGCTGAGCGTCGTCGGACCGGTCCGCTGCGCACCCCCGTCGCTGGCGGCGCTGCTGGCCGACGGCACCCTCGCCGAGATCGTAGTGGAGCAGGCCGGCGTGGTCACCAGCCTCGGTCCCGGCCGGGACTGGGCCGCTGCCGGCCCACGAGTCCGGGTCGCACTACACGCGGCCCTCGCCGAACCGGCCGGCTGGAGCGTGGCCACCGGCATCGACGATCGGGCCGGCGACGCCTCGCTGCACGCCATGGTGCTGCAACTTCTCGACGGAACGGCCGGGCAGTTCGCCCGTTCTCATGGCGGCAGCATCGAACTGGTCGGTGTGCACGACGGTGTCGTGAGCGTCCGCCTCCACGGCGCCTGCCATGGCTGCCCCGCCGCCCGCCTCACCCTGCACCAGCGCCTGGAACGCCAGCTGCGGCAGCAGTGCCCCACTCTGCGGGCTGTGGTCGACACCTCAGCCCGTCCACGTTCCGCCACGAGGCATGCCGCTCAGGGGGTCATCAGCCGGCGGACCGTCACGCGCGTCCCCTGCCGCATTCGGGACCTTGGTCCTGTCGATCTCGGGACCCACTGCCCCTGACCACGGATCTCCGCTCAACGAGGCTGGGTGGGCCGCATCCGCGGCGCCGACGGTAGCGCCGTCGCTGGTCATCGCCGAAGGAGTGGCCTCGTGTCACCAGTACCCGAGACGGATGCCGTTCCCGGCACCGCGCCGCTCCTGGCGGCCCGCCGCTTCCTGACCCGGGCTGGTGCCCGCCTCGCTGACCGAGAAGCTCGGCATCGCCGAGCACACCTACCACGTGGTGTCACTCTCGGCCGGCACGGTCACCGGCGTCATGCTGGTCGCCGGCCTCGCGCTGCTGATCGCCCGCCGCTTCGTCAACGGCCGCATCCGCCGCGTCACCACGACCATGGACAAGGTTCTCTACGCCTGCCTCGCCGCCATGGTCATCCTCGGCATGGCCGCCACGGTCGGCCGCAACATGCTCGGCGGCGGGTACGACTACCGGGAGACGATCGCGGTCTGGTTTCGCGGCATCTTCTGGTTCCAGCCGCATACCGAGCTGATGACCGGCGCACCGCAGGTCTACCAACTGCACGCGGTTGGCGGGTTCCTGTTCCTGGCACTGTGGCCGTTCACCCGGCTGGTCCACGTCTGGTCCGCGCCGCTGGCATACCTGTGGCGTCCGTACGTGGTCTACCGCACCCGCCGCGGCGCGGTGGCGCCGAGTCCGACGCCCGCGGCGGTCCGCGACGCCGCCCGGCGGCCATTGTCGTCCGGACGATAGCGCGGTTGCCATAGCAAACGGAGAGACCCATCAGGGTCTCTCCGTCGGGTTCTGTCGGCTACGGGGATGCGACGACCGCGGGTGGCGGTGGCAGGTACTGCGGGGGAGGCGGCCCGGTGTGGGGAGGCTCCACCGGTGGCTCCGTGGCGGAGGAGGGCCCACTGTGCCGGCGCCCGAGGGCGACGCCGCCCAGCACGACGAGGCCGATCCCGAGCAGGGTCAGGACTATGCCGGTAGCCAGCAGCCCGCCGCCGAGGGCGGACAGGTCGGGGATCTGAGCCGACCCCCGGACCCGGGCTGTCACGTCCACCGAACCGTCGGCGTTGGCCAGCACCACCGTGTAGTTTCCGTCGGTGGCCTGCCACTCCAAGGTCGCGTTGTCCGCGCCCGTCGTGGATGCCAGCCAGAAGTCCTGCTCGGCCGGCGTGGGCACGGCTCGGACGGTGCCCGTCGTCCGGTCGTAGCGCACCTCATCGTTCGAGACACCGACGATGCTGTCCCGTGCCGTACCGGCCAGCCAGGACTCCACGTCCGCCTGGCGGGCGATACCGATGAACACGGGCTTGTCGTTCGTGTTCGCCACCGTGATGCGGACGCCGCCGACGTCGGCGAGGTTGCGGGCCCAGAAGTCCGCGCCCTCGATCGTGATGCCGTCGGCGGTGATGACAGCAGTGGAACTGCTCGCGTGCACGACCTGACTGGTGACGTAGCCGGAGCTGTCGCGCATGCCGTCGAAGGCGAGCAGGGCAGCTCCGGCCGTGCCGAGTCCGGCGGCCGGAAGCAGCAGCACCACGCCGACCACGAGAGCGCTGACGGCACCGGCTACGGAGCCGCGTGCGGAGTCGTCCGGGTGCGGACCGTACGCCCGGTCGGCTGGCATCGCCGGCTCCTCGGCCCGTGCCGGCCCGGCCGGGCCGTCATCGGGTTCGGTGTCGCCCTGGTCCAGCCGGAAGGGCGGATAGCCGGGCGTGAGCAGGGCGAGATAGGCGATCACTCGCAGGTTCCACCGGGCCACGCCGACGAGCAGGTCGTAGAGCCCGCGCGGGTAGCGGGCGGTGAACAGCAGGCTCAGCCCGGCGATGAGGATGCCCACGGTCACGACGCCCAACGGCGCGGAGGTGGTGGTGTCGCCGGTGTCGATGGTCCAGGTCGCCGCGCCGCTGAGCGCGGCGAGCAGCAGGACATGCGGTACGGCGAGGAGCCAGGCGACCAGTGGCAGCCAGCGCGGCGGCCGGGTGGTCTCGGCCAACTGCAACCGGGCGGGATACTCCGGTACGTCGGCGAGAGTGAACGGTGGATACCGGTCGGTGCCGAGCGCCTGGTAGCCGTAGTAGTTGACGCGCCAGCTCCAGCGCAGCACGCCGAGGTTGTAGGCGCGGATCGCGGACGGATACCTGCCGGTGAACAGGACCGCCAGATAGGCGCACAAGGTGAGCACGACGAAACCCACCCAGAGGACGGCCAGGACGAGGTAGTGCGGGATGAGTAACGCCCACTTGACGAGCCACAGCCACCGGCTCACGGTCTCGTCTCGGCGTGCCTCGACCCGCAGCGGATAGCGGTTCATGACACCTCCTGAAGGTTCACCCTCAGCAGATCGCGATGGGCGCGCGCCGCGGCAGAGTCCGATGTCCCGTCCCCGAGCGGCGAAGGTCCGGGCCCGAACGGATTCCTCGATGTCACCTCGCCCGGAAGTGTGCGGACGGGGCCGAAGGTCCCGACGTGGACGCCTGACACGAACATCGGAGCGGGATCTTCGGCTCTGGCCGGGACGCCACCCGCGATCCATGGTGGAAGAGGGGCCGGCCCGTGACTCCCCGCTCGATGGGAGGCGCGTCATGGTGCAACGCGAAGGACGGATCACCGGTGGATTCCGCGACACCGACATCGTGGTGGGCGTGGACGGCTCGCCGTCGTCGAAGGCGGCGCTGCGCTGGGCGCTCGCGCAGGCACGGCGCACCGGTGCCCGGGTCCAGGCAGTGACGTCGTGGGAGTATCCGGCCTACTACGGCATGGGAGCGGTAGTCCCGTACGAGGACTTCGCGGCCACCGCCGGGAAGATCCTCAGTGAGTCGGTCCAGGAGGCGCTGGGGGTCGACGAGCCGGACGTCCCGGTGCTGGAGACCGTGGTGGCCGGCCACGCGGCTCAGGTGTTGATCGACAAGTCGGCGCACGCGGGACTGCTCGTGGTGGGGTCGCGCGGGCACGGTGCCTTCACCGGCACTCTGCTCGGCTCGGTCAGTCAGCACTGTGCGCAGCACGCTCACTGCCCGGTGGTGGTCGTGCGCGGCAAGGGCTGAGCAGGCGCCGGCGCCTGCACTCCGGAAGTGCGGCAGATGGCGTGAAGAGGTGTCCTTCGGCCCTGAACGCGCGGTTCGGCGTCGAGGTCCGATGGAAGTGGAAGCGACAGAAGGGAGAACCGAGATGTCAGCGCTGCTACCGCGTCTCTTCGGGGACATGAACGACTGGTTGGAGCTGGACTTCCCGCGCGCCACCCCGGCGATCCGCGTCGAGGACCGGATCACCGACGAGGAATACGTGCTGCGGGCCGAACTGCCGGGACTTGACCCGGAGAAGGACCTGCAGATCACGGTTGCTCACGGGGTGCTGACCGTCAAGGCGGAGCGCCGCGAGGAGCAGAAGGGACTGCACCGGACGGAGTTCCGGTACGGCATGCTGCACCGTTCGGTGCGGTTGCCGGCCAACGCCGATGAGTCCGGCATCAAGGCCACCTACCGTAAGGGCATCATCGAGGTGGCCGTGCCGTTGACCGCGCCCGAACCGGCCGGTCGCCAGATCGAGATCACCAAGGCAGAGTGACCGCGCCCGAGCCGGCCGGCGATCCTGGTGACCGCCGGCCGGTGACGTGTAACCGATCCGGCTGGTTCTTCGCTCTGGCCTGTCTGTTGTCGTGGGCGTGGCTGATCCCGATCGCGGTCACGGGCGACGTGGCTCTTCGCCGTCAGCCCGCTGCTGCTCCTCGCCCTGGCAGTCGATGCGGCGCTTGCCCGGCCGTTGCCGGCGCTCGATGACTTCGCACGGCTCAGCGGTTTGCCATCGGGGTGGGGAGTCTGGGGAGTCTACTTCTTGATCGATATGGCGTCGGCCGGGAATCGCCGTGGGGAGGCGGGTACCGGCTGACCGGACACGGGGTAGCCGAGCCGGACCGCGAGGTATGGTTCGCCGACGCCGGCGAGGAGACCACGCAGCAGCAGGCGAGGCCAGGTGATCTCGACCGCTTCGCTGAGTACTGCGGTGGCGAGGCCGTCCGCGGTTGCCAGCAGCAGCAGCGCCGACAGCGCTTCCCCGCCCCGCAGCAGGTATGTGGGCTGATCCGACAGGCCGAACAGGATCACGTAGGCGGCGCCTTTGTCGACGCCCGGGCCCGCGGCGAGGCCGGCGTTTCCGCCGGGTGCGAAGTCACGGACCGGCACTCGTCGCAGGGCGGGACGCACCGCCGTCTCGGGTGGTACGCCGTCTCCTCGCCAAGCCGGCCGATTGGTCCAGCGGTGGAGTTCGGCGAGGTAGGCGGGATCTTCGCGCTCCGCGCCGGCGGCATGCTCGTTCGTGAGTGCGAGCATCGGTACCTGATCCCGGTGCACGACGTGTAGATACGCGCCTTCGAACTCGACGAAGCGGCGCAGCCGGGTGAGCATGTCCTCGGACACCGTGCGGTCGCCGAAGGCACGCCGGTCGGTACGGCGGCGCTGAATCACCGCGGCCATCCGCTGCGCCTCGGGGTCGGCCGGGACGGCGGCACCCAGGTGGATGCGCGCGAGCAGGTCCGGGCGGCTGCTGTCGGGCAGGCGCTCCACTTCGGCGCTCCACCCACTTGCCGCGAGCGCGGTACGAGCATGGTGCAGCACCGTGCCACAGCTGATCAGCAGCAATCGGCCGTCGGGGTCGATGCTGCCGAGCTGGCGGCCACGGTCGGCGTACAACAGCATGGTGCCGCCGTCGATCCGCCAGCGCCACGGCTGGCTGTTGAACACCGAGGGTGCGTGCAACGCCGACCGGGCGGCTGCCTCGAGCCGGCGGGTCGCCTCGGAGAGGGACGCGGTCATGGCAGAAACTCCTTCGTCTCCGTGCGGCAATCAAACCGCCCGGCCGGGTGACCGCCGCAAGGCCCCGGTCGGGCGGCTGCTCTGGGGGTGTCGGGCCTCGCGGCGATGCGAGGCAGGGTGTCAGATCAGCCAGCGGTGACGCTGCACGAAGGGCAGCTTCGCCCACCTGCGTCCCAGGCCCCCCGGAAAACGAAGCCCGTGGAGATGCGCAGCACGGCGAGTGGCCGGGCTCGATGCCTTCAGTTCTGACGATGCTCCGTGAGCGCGCGCGTCACCCGGGCCGCAACGCCCCTTTCCCCGGGCCGTTGGGCCCTGCCTCGTACGCCCGGAGCGGAGAAGGCTAGAGGTGACGACAAAGCCTGGAGGTTCTCGTGAGTTACCGCATTGCGATCAATGGTTTCGGTCGGATCGGTCGTAACTACCTGCGCCGGTTGGTGGATAAGGACATGTCCAACTCGGGGTTGCAGGTGGTGGCGATCAATGACCTGTACGACGCTCCGGCGTTGGCGCATCTGTTGGAGTACGACTCGACGTTCGGTCGGCTCGGTGCGGAGGTGAGTTACACCGACGACATGCTCAACGTGGGTTGGCACACGATTCCGGTGTTCTCGCAGCGTTCACCGGAGGCGTTGCCGTGGGCGGATCTCGGTGTTGATCTGGTCATCGAGTCGACCGGCAAGCTCCGCACTCGCGATGACGCCGCGTTGCATCTGAAGGCGGGTGCGGGCCGGGTGCTGATCTCGTCGCCGGGTAAGGGGGTGGACGCGACGTTGGTGCCGGGGGTGAACGCGGACAGCTACGACCCGGTCCGGCATCAGATCGTCTCCGCTGCCTCCTGCACGACCAACTGTGTCGCGCCGCTGGTCAAGGTGCTGCATGAGGCGTTCGGTCTGGAACGTGGCTATCTGACCACGGTGCACGCGTACACCAACGACCAGAACGTTCTCGACGCGCCGCACAAGGATCCGCGTCGGGCCCGGGCTGCCGGGGTGAACATCATCCCGACCAGTACCGGGGCGGCGAAGGCGGTGGGTCTGGTGCTGCCGGAGTTGGCGGGCCGGCTTGATGGTGTCGCCCTGCGGGTGCCGGTCGTTGACGGTTCGATCAGTGATCTCACACTCCAGCTCGGTACCGAGGTGACCGTGGCTCAGGTCAACGAGGCCGTCGCCGTAGCTGCGGCGGTGGGTGGGCCGATGCACGGCATCATCCGCTACACGCAGGCGCCGATCGTCTCCACCGACATCGTCGGCGACCCGGCCTCCTGCGTCTTCGACGCCCAGCTCACTCAGGCCAGTGGCCGGTTGGTCAAGGTCTTCGGTTGGTATGACAACGAGTGGGGTTACACCAACCGTCTGGTGGATGTGACCAGGTTGATGGCCGAGCGGAGGTGATCTTGTGCGTACCAAGGATCTCATGAGTAGTCCGGTGCATCTGGTCTGGCAGAACGCGTCGGTGGAGAGTGCCGCGGAGTTGATGACCGCGAAGTCGGTTACCGCTTTGCCGGTGGTGGACGCGAGTGGTGCGTTGGTCGGGATGGTGAGCGAGGGTGATCTGTTGTGGCACCGGGTGCCCGCGGATCCCACCGCGCACGTGCGGCGCCACCCGGACACCGACCCGCAGCACCGGCCCGGCATGGTCCTGGAAGTGATGGCGCAGAGCCCGTTGACCACCACACCTGACACCGACGTGGCGGAGGTGGCCGACATGATGATCCAGCACGACGTGCGCAGCCTGCCGGTTGTGGAGGGCCGCGAGGTCGTCGGGATCATCAGCCGTCGCGACATCCTGCGGGCGATGGTGCGCAGCGACGACGTGCTCGCCAAAGAGGTGCAGCACCGCCTCGACGAGTACGCCGACGGTGTGCACCGCTGGAGCGCCACCGTGGACGGCGGGATCGTCACTGTCACCGGCGAGTTCACCAACGACACCGAGCTCGCCGTGGTGACGGTCCTGGCCCGGACAGTGCCCGGGATCAGCGCCGTGACCGTGCGAGCAGTGACGGCTTCCTGAGAGGAACGGTCATGTCACAAGTGGCGCAGGGGCCGGCCGCATCGGGCGGCCCCGTCCTGCTCGGCGTCATCGGTCCCGAGCCGGAAGAGGCGGCGATAGGCCACGCCTTCGCCGCGGCGGACGACCGTGACGTGGCGCTGCTCGTGGTGGTGACCGCGGCGGCACCGGCGGGGGAGGACCGGTCCGTGGCCGAGTTGATCGATCGATGGTCGGAGAAGTATCCCGGCGTCGTCGTCACCACCAGCGTTCGTCGCGGCATCGACGCGGTGGTGACCCTCGCCGCCGCTTCGCGCGGCTGCAGCATCCTCGTTGTGCAGGAGCCTGCGAGCGCGAGATCCGCGGCGCTGCTGAACGCCCTGTCCCGCCGGGTCCGTTGCCCTGTTGTCGTGGCCGGCTCGCGAGGCCACGATCCAGCAGCCAATCCAGCAGCCACGATCCACGCGGCCCGGGAAGCAGGAGCGGATCACCAGGTGCACGCGGTGGCGACCGGCTCGGCGCAGGGCGGCAGCACGGCGACCGGGCAGGCCGTGCGTCCGATGAGTGCCCGGACCGTGTCACCGAGCGGTTTGGCGTCGGCCCGGCCGCTGCTGGCCGCGATCACGACCAGCGAGACTTCGCCGCTCAGCGCGAGCAAGGCGCGAACCACGTCGCGGTCGTGCAGGATCTCACGCTCGGCGGCCTCGGCCTCCACGGGCGTCAGTTGGTCGTAGAGCACCGCCGACAGCAGCCGGTCGGCGGCGGCGATCTGGTCGTGGCGGTTCATCAACGCACCGGTCACTGAGATGGCCCGTCCGGTCCAAACATGCACCACGCGGAGCGGAAGCCGGCGGCGGCGGGCCTGCCACGCGGCATGACGCAGGACGCGACCGGCACTGGCATCGTCGTCGACGGCCGCTGCGACGACCGTTGCTGCCGTTCTCGCCGCGGTGCCGCTCACCAGCACCGGAGCGGCCGAACGATCGTCGTCGGCCGGTGGGCGGGCACTGATCACCCGGATCTCACCGGGACTGGCCCGAACGAGCACGGCATCGTCCGTGTCCGTTCCGCTGGTCAGGTGGGAGATCGTCAGCCCGGGGAACAGGCTGCGTAGCTCCTGCAGGATCGCGGCCGCCACGCCGTCGGATCCGACCTGCCGCATTGCTCGCGGCACCATCGCCGGGCGCGGTTGCGACAGGCCTTGATTCTCGGGAGCCGACGTCGGCGAACTCATGGTCCACCTCCGGAGGATGCGCCATTCGGGGCCGGTCGGACCACGGCGGTCGGACAGGCCGCATGGTGGATCAGGTGCTGGCTCACCGAGCCGAGCAACAGCCTGGCGACGCTGGCGCGTTTGCCGACGACGACGAGCTGGGCCGTACGCGATCGCTCCACCAGCAGCCGGCGAGCTGACCCGCGGACCACCTCGCGGCGGATCGGCACGTCGGGGTGCCGTTGCGCGATGCCGGCGAGCGCCTCCGCCAGGACCCGATTCTCCTCCTGATCGCCGGACCAGGCCTCAGCGGATATCGGCAGGGTATCGTTCAGTTCGGTGCTGGAGCTGCTGGTCCACACGTGCAGGGCGAGGAGTTCGGTGCCGCGCAGCGCGGCCTCCTCAACAGCGAAGTCGAGGGCTCGCACCGAGGCGGCGGATCCGTCCACACCGACCACGATCGGGCCGGCGCTGCGGCGTTCGCCGCGGACGACGAGGACCGGGCATGCCCCGTGCGTGGCCGTTTGTACGGCGACGGAGCCGATGAGCAGTTCGGAGAAGCCGCCGAGCCCGCGGTCACCCAGGACGAGCAGGGCCGCTTGCCGGCTTTCGTCCCGCAGCACGTAGCCGGGTCCGCCGTCCAGGACCTGGGCGGTGATCGACGTGTCGGGCGCGACTTTCGCGGCGAGCAGCGAGGCCTCGTGCGCGATCTCGTCCGCCTGGTCGCGGAACGCCCGCAGCGACGGCCCAGCGAGCCCGGGCGTGACCGGGGTGCCGAGGGACGGCCACCCGAAGGCGTGCACGATGCGCAGCGGACGGTGTCGCAGTGCCGCCTCCGCGGCGGCTGTCTCGACCGCGTCGAGACTGCGCCGTGAGCCGTCGACACCGACGACGACGGGAGCTCCGGCCACGGCAGTCATGACTCCGCCCCTTTCCTCTCCTGCCTCGGGTAGGTGGCCGACTCAAGGCGAAGCAGGTCACCGACGTGTGCGTTCATGGCGAACCTCCAGCGGAGCGCGATCCGATGGGCGTCATGGCAAGCATCACCCCGGCTACCGGCAGCTGGCAGGGCCATTGGTCCCTCATCGGCTTCCTGCCCTGCCCGGACTGGCGGCCGTCGGCTCAGCGACCGCTGTTGGTTGCACCCACTGATCGCTGTCGATGCCGAGCGCGGCCAGCGTCTGCCTGCCGGAGGTGTCGGGGTGGCGGTCGGTCACGATCATGGTCGCTTCGGGCCACGGGTCCGTCTCCGTCGAGAGTGCCGTTGCGATGAGCTGATCGGCGTCGGAGGTGCCGGGCGTGCGGCGGCTCAGGCGTGCGGCGATCGTGCCGGCCGACGCGGTGCAGCACAGTTCGAGGAGGTCACTGTGGGTTGTGGTGGCCAGGCTACGGGCGGCGTCGCGGTGTTTTGCCCGGGTCCAGGATGCGTCCAGCACCACGTTCTCGCCGCGTTCGAGCAGTTCATGTGCCCGGTGTAGTAGCTCGGCGTAGGTGTGGTCGGTCCACCTGGGTGTGTAGATGCCTTGCTGGTAGGCGGTGGCGGCGCTGGTCTGGGGGTCGAGGCCGGCGAGTTCCTTGCGGAGGCGGTCGCTGCTGAGTAGGACCGCGCCGAGGTGGTCGGCGAGCTTTCCCGACAGGGTGGTTTTGCCGGTGGCGGGCGTGCCGCCAACGATGACGAGCCGGACCGTGCCGGCCCGTAGCTGCCGCAGGGTGAGGTCGGTGTAGGTGGTGACGTCGGTGGCCGCGGCGGGATCTCCCTGGTCGTGTCGGAGGCAGCCGACTTTCGCGCGGACGAAGGCTCGGTAGGCGATGTAGTGGTGCCGCAGTGTCGCCGGTGCGGGGTCGGCGCTGAATTCCGCGTACCAGTCGAGGAAGGCCCGGGCGAGTCGGGTGGCGCCCAGGTGTTCGATGTCCATGGCCAGGAACGCGGCGTCGTCGAGGACGTCCACCCAGCGCAACCGGTCGTCGAATTCCAGGCAGTCGAGTATCCGGGGGCCGTCGTCGAGGCAGAAGATGTCGTCGGTGATCAGGTCGGCGTGGCCGTCGACGATGTGCCCGCCGGTGACCCGGGCAGCGAACAGCGGCGCCCGTCCGGCCAGGAACTCGTGTGTGCGTTCCTCGATCTCGGCAGCGGCACCGGCGTCCAGGACGCCGCCGTGGAGCGGCCGCAGCTGGGTGAAGGTCGCGTCCCAGCGGCCGAGCAGCGCGTCACGGGTGCCCTGTGCGGAGACGTCCGGGCCGCGGCGTGCCGTGACGTGGAAGGCGGCGAGCATCCTCGCGATGTGCCGTACGTCCTCGGCGACCGGGGTCCCTGAGCGGATCAGCGTCGACAGCCGGCGCGCGGCGGGCATCCGCCGCATCACCACGAGGTGGTCACAGAGCTCGTCGTCAGGTCCGCGCACGTCGGCGACCCCGAGATAGACGTCGGGCGCCATCCGCCGGTTCAGCTCCACTTCGCGATGGCAGACTGCCTCGCGGTCGCTGCGGCGCCGGAAGTCGAGGAAGCCGAGATCGACTGGCTTCTTGAGTTTGTACGCGCGATCGCCGATGAAGAACAGCACTGCGGCATGAGTCTCGACAACCGCCGCATGATCAGTCGATGTCATAGCTCACCTCACCGGTCCGGTGCCCTGAGCCTTCACGATGTGCCCCTGCGGCGGGCTCCGGTAGGGAGGAACGGCCGCGCGGCCCGGGACGATCGGCACTGGGTAGGTCGCCGGATCGGGGCTGGAATGGGAGAAAGTCAGCCTGAGGAGGTGCTGTCATGGTCCACGCACGAACCTGGGCGGTCGAGATCACCATCAGCGAGCATGAGGACGAGCGCCGCACCCACGCCGCTGCGGTTCTGCGCAGCAGTGTTCGTCCGCTGCTGCGCGGTGAGGGTGAGGCGCACCGCAGTCCGAGGGACCGGGAGGTTCCGGAGATCGGTGATGAGTTGGCCACGGCCAGGGCACTGGCCGATCTCGCCTACAAGCTGCTGGATGTGGCAGCGGGTGATATCGAGCAGTTCACCCACCGGCCCGTGCATCTGACGTCCTGAACAGGGCGCGGCGGTCCCGGCGCCCGGAACCGCTCCGCCGACGGTCGGGACCCGGGTCGATGGGTCGGGCAGGGCGGGACTTCCCGCCCTGCCGGCCGCGGGCATGGCCGCGAACGCTGGAGGTATGACCGAGAGCATCGTGCAACTCGGCGCCGCCGATGAACGGCGGCCCCCGCCCCAGCTCTTCCGTGATCTGCGGACGTCGGGTGCCGGCCTCGGCTCGCGCGAGGCGGCGCGTCGGCTGACCGTTGACGGCCCCAACGAACTGTCCCGGCGCAGGCGGCGCGCCTGGCCGGGCGAGTTGCTGGCCCAGTTCACCCAGCCGCTGGCCGTGCTGCTCATGGTGGCGGCCGTACTGGCCTGGCTGGGCGGCACACCGGCGCTCTCCGCCGCGGTGGTGGCTGTCATCCTGCTCAACGCCGCATTCGCGTTCGTCCAGGAGATGCAGGCCGAGCGGGCCGTGGAAGCGCTCGCCGCCTATCTGCCCGCGACCGCGCGAGTGCTGCGCGACGGCGTGCTGGCCGAAGTGCCGGCGCGCGACCTGGTGCGGGGCGATGTCATCGAGCTGGCCGAGGGCGACGGGATCTGCGCCGATGCCCGGCTGATCACCGGCAGGATCTCGGTGGACATGTCCGCCCTCACCGGCGAGTCGGTGCCGGCCGGCCGGGCCGCCGACGCGGAGGTGGTGCCGGGGCCGTTGCTCGAGGCCCGGGAGTTGGTCTTCAGTGGAACCGTGTGCACCGCCGGGCAGGCTCGGGCAGTGGTGGTCCACACCGGGATGCACACCGAGATCGGCCGGATCGCCGCCCTGACCCAGCGCGTCCGAGCGCGTCCGAGCCCGTTGGAACGGCAGGTGCGGCGGGCCACGTGGATCATCGCGGTCGTCGCGGTGGTCGCCGGAGCGGCGTTCCTGCCGATCGGCGTGGCGGCGGGGCTGGGCTGGGCGGCGGCGATCAGCTTCTCGATCGGCCTGATCGTGGCTAACGTGCCGGAGGGCCTGTTGCCGACGATCACGCTGGCTCTCGCGGGGGGAGTGCGCGAGCTGGCCCGCGGCGGCGCGGTGGTCAAGCGGCTGTCGGCGGTCGAGACGCTCGGTTCCACAACGGTCATCTGCACCGACAAGACCGGCACGCTGACCGAGAACCGGATGCGGGTCACGCGCTTGTGGCTGTGCGGCACGGAGCTGGACGCGGAGGCCTCGGCGGCGGATCCGCGTGCCCGCCGGCTTGCCCGCGCGGCGGCGCTGTGCACGACGGCACGCAACGCCGGGGACGGCACGGCGGGCGACAGCGGTGACCCGACCGAGATCGCCCTGCTGCGGCTGGCGGCAGAACTGGGGGTTCCGGTGCGGGCGGCCGAGCGGGACCGGGACCGCCGGGCGCTGTACGCGTTCGACACCCGGTTGAAGCGGATGTCCGTCCTGGGCCGAGACGCGTTGTACACCAAGGGCGCGGTGGAGTCGGTGCTGCCTCTGTGTGACGAGGCCCTGGGTCCGGACGGGGCGCCGGTCGCTCTGTCCGCGGCGGTGCGGGCGGGATTGTCCGCCGTGGTGGACCGGTACGCGGCCGCCGGGCTGCGGGTGCTCGCGGTCGCCAGTCGTGACTGGGATGGGCAGCGGCCCGGTGACCGCGCCGAGGTGGAGCGGGAGCTGGTGCTGCTGGGCCTGGTCGCCATGGCCGACCCGCCGAGAGCCGGCGTGGCCGACGCGGTCGCGGACGCGCACCGGGCTGGCATCCGGGTGCACGTCATCACCGGCGACTACGGTCCCACCGCGGCGGAGATCGCCCGGCAGGTCGGCATCGGCGGTGCGAGCCGGCGGATCGTGACCGGCGAGCAGCTGGACCAGATGAGCGAGGCCGAACTGGACGCGGTGCTGGCCGGCCCGGACGAGGTGGTCTTCGCCCGCTCATCCCCGGAGGGCAAGCTGCGGATCTGTGAGGCGCTTCGGGCCACCGGCCAGATCGTGGCGATGACCGGCGACGGCGTCAACGACGCGCCAGCCTTGCGGCACGCCGACATCGGCGTGGCGATGGGTCGGTCCGGCACCGACGTCGCCCGGGAGGCCGCCACCATGGTGCTCACCGACGACAACTTCGCGACCATCGTACGGGCCGTCGACGCGGGCCGGCGGGTCTTCGACAACGTCCGCAAGTTCGTGCTGTACATCTTCGCCCACGCCGTACCGGAGGTCGTGCCGTTCCTGATCTTCGCACTGTCCGGCGGCGCGGTGCCGCTCCCGCTGACGGTGCTGCAGATCCTCGCCATCGACCTGGGCACCGAGACGCTACCCGCGCTCGCCCTCGGCCGGGAGCGCGCCGAACCCGGCCTGATGAGCCGCCCACCCCGAGCACCGAAGGCCGGGGTCATCGACCGGCGGCTGCTGCTGCGGGCCTGGGGACTGCTCGGGGTGGTCTCCGCCCTGCTGGTGATGGCCGGCTACTTCTGGTCGCTGTGGCGCGCCGGCTGGCACCCCGGCGATCCGGTCGGTGCCGGCAGTGCTCTGGAGCATGCCTACCGGCAGGCCACCACGATGACGTTCGCGGGGATCGTGGCGTGCCAGATCGGCACCGCGTTCGCCGCCCGCACCGACCGCGCGTCGTTGCGTTCCATCGGGCTGTTCAGCAACCGGCTGCTGCTTGCCGGCATCGCCTTCGAGCTGGTGTTCTCCGCGGCGCTGATCTATCTGCCGGCGGCGCAGCAGATCTTCGGGACGGCCGCCCTCGGGCCCGCGCAGCTGGCCTTCCTGCTGCCGTTCCCGGTGGTCGTGTGGGCGGTTGACGAGCTGTACCGGGCGGCGGGCCGACGCCGGGACCAGGCGCACCGTCTGAGCGAGACCTCGCACTGATCGTCGCGGTCGTGGTCCCCTCGCCTCCAGGTCGTTCGGCCCTGGGTATCGGCGGCGGCGCGGGCGTGACTGACGTCGCCAGATCACCCGATCGGGTTGACATACCCGCAGGGGTATCGTTGTGCAGGTAGACAACTATGCCGGGAGGCGCAGCGTGGAGATCGATCAGGACGCTCTCGGAGAGGTCATCAAGCGGCTGCGGCGGGCCGAGGGGCAGATCCGTGGTGTGATCGCCATGCTGGAGGATGGCCGCGACTGCGCCGACGTGGTGACTCAGCTCGCCGCCGTGTCACGCGCCCTCGACCGGGCCGGCTTCAAAATCATCGCCAGCGGACTGCGGCAGTGCGTGAAGGCCGAGGAGAACGGCGAGAAGCCGAGCGTCGACGTGGCGCAGCTCGAGAAGCTCTTCATGTCCCTGGCCTGACAGCCGCCTGCCGGGCTGCCCTGCGCCGGGTGTCGATGGCGCCCAGGCTGCCGCCGCATCGCGGACCCGATCGGGTCTTGCGGCCCTGTCGGTGAACCCGCCGAGGTCCGACCGTGGGAGCCGAGGATGGGTGGGTGACCCGTCGGTGGCGTGGGAGGTTGGCATGCGCTGGTGGAAGCAACGGCGGGAGCAGGCGTTGTTCGCGGCAACAACGCTGCTGTTGGTGGCCGGGCTGGTGATCGCGGCGACGGGTGCGAGAGCCACGGCGGGCACGGTGTGGGCGACAGCGACGGTGCTCGGGCTGGTGTACTCGACGATGTCGCTGGTTGAGGCGGCCCGGCGGCGCGAGCCGAGTGTCGACGTCATCGCCTGGCTGGCACTGGCGGGCGCACTGTGGGTCGGCGAGGCCTTCGCGGGTGCCGTGATCGCCGTCATGCTCGCCAGCGGTGTGCTGCTGGAAGCGCGTGCCGCTGCGCGGGCGCGCCGTGAGCTCAGCGCGCTGGTGGCTAGGGCGCCGCGCACCGCTCGGCGCGACACCGCCGCGGGGCCGGTCGAGGTGCCGGTCGCCGAGGTGATGATCGGTGATCGGCTGGTGGTCGGTTCCGGAGAGATCGTGCCGGTGGACGGACGGTTGCTGGGGCCGGCGGTGCTGGACGAATCGGCGTTGACGGGCGAGCCGCTGCCGGTGGAGCGCCGGGCCGGCGAGGACATCCGCAGCGGGGTGGTCAATGCGGGCTCGCCGGTCCGGCTGACCGCCACCGCGACCGCCGAGGCGTCGACCTATGCCGGTGTGGTGCGCCTGGTCGAGCAGGCGCAGGCGTCGAACGCGCCGTTCGTGCGGATCGCGGACCGCGTCGCGGTGGCGTTCGTGCCGGTGACACTCCTACTGGCCGGTGTCGCCTGGGCCATCGCGGGAGACCCGGTACGGGCGGTGGCGGTGCTGGTGGTGGCCACCCCGTGCCCGCTGCTGCTGGCTACGCCCATCGCGATCATGTCGGGAATCTCCCGGGCGGCCCGCATCGGGGTCATCGTCAAAGGCGGTGCGGCGTTGGAGCAGTTGGCCTCGGGCCGGGTCCTGCTGTTCGACAAGACCGGCACGCTGACCGCCGGCCGGCCCGTCCTCACCGACGTGGCGACCCCGGTGGGCGGGGAGCATCTGCCCGCCGGCGAGGTCCTGCGCCTCGCGGCGAGCGTGGACCAGAGTTCGGCCCACGTCCTGGCCGGCGCGATTGTCACCGCCGCCCACGACCGCGGACTGCGCTTGACCGCACCGGCTGACGTGCACGAACGCCATGGCTACGGGGTGGAAGGCATCGTCGACGGCCACCGGGTCCGGCTGGGCAAGGCGGCGTGGATCGTCTCCGGTGCGATGCCGGCATGGGTACGACATGCGCGCAGGCGGGCCGCGCTCGACGGCTCGCTGACGGTGTTCGCGGCGATCGATGACGTGCCGGCGGGTGTGCTGCTGCTGGAGGATCCGGTACGGCCGCAGGCGCCGCGCATGGTCCGGGCACTACGCCAAGCCGGGATCACCCGCGTCGTGCTGGTGACCGGCGATCGCGCGGACACGGCGGAGGCCGTGGGACGGGTCGTCGGCGTCGACGCGGTGCACGCCGACTGCGACCCCGGCGACAAACTGACCCTGGTCCGTGCCGAGCAGAACCGCGCGCCGACGATCATGGTGGGTGACGGTATCAACGACGCACCGGCGCTGGCCGCTGCGGGAGTGGGGGTCGCGCTCGCGGCCCGGGGAGCCACGGCGTCGGCGGAGGCCGCGGACGTGGTGCTGACCGTCGACCGGCTGGACGCTCTTGCCGACGCCATTCTCATCGCCCGGCGCTGCCGGATGATCGCGGTGTGGGCCGTCGCGGTCGGGATGGGGCTGTCGGCGGCGGCGATGATCGTGGCGGCCGCCGGCTACCTCCCACCCGCCGCCGGCGCGCTGCTGCAGGAAGGCATCGACCTGGCGGCCATCGCCATCGCTTTGACCGCGCTGCTGCCGGCGCCGTCGCACACCGTGGCGATGAAGCCGGCCGATATCGCCACGGCCCAGCGCTTGTTCGCCGAGCATCGCGAGGTACGCCCGCTGGTGGAGCGGGTGCGGACGGTCGCCGATGCGTTGAACCAGCCGCCGTACGACCTGAGGCCGGCCCGCGAGTTGCTGGACGACCTGGAGGTGCGGTTGCTGGCACACGAGCACGCCGAGGAGGCCGAGCTGCTGCCGATCATGGCCCGGGCGCTCGGCGGGGTCGAGGCGACCAGCGGGCTCAGCCGTACCCATGCCGAGATAGAACACCAGATCGGGCGACTGCGCCGGAGCGTGGATGACCTGGTCCAGGAGGCGGAGCCGGAGGACGTCACCGACGTACGGCGCCTGCTCTACGGTCTCTACGCGATCCTCCGGCTGCACAACGCGCAGGAGGAGGAGGGTGCCTTCAGCCTCGTACCCGATCCCCACACGCCATGACCACACGCGGGCCCCGTCGCCGCCCTCGCTCTCACCGACCCCGTCGGCCAGAATCCCGGCTCCCCGCAAACCTCACGTCGGTGCCCGCGGCACCGCCAGGCGTGCCGGCCTCGTCGGGATCCGGCTGGAGTGGCGGGTCGATCAGGTATCCGGACGGCGAGTCACATGCCGTCGTCTACCGCTGACCACTGCCGCGTTTGCCGGCCCTGTGGGCTGCGAAGCTCACAGGGCCGACCGCATTCATTCCGCGACAGCGTCCCGACCCGGTGGGCCGGGACGCATCCGCAATCCTCAGACCACCCGCATCGTCGTGGAGACCCCGACGTTGCCGCCGGAGCAGCGCACGCCGATCAGGTAGGTGCCCCGTGGGGTCGAGGACGGCACCCGGTACGCGATCAGGAAGCGCCCGGAGCCGGAGCGCTGCGCCACCGGGCCGAAGCCGTCCGGCGGGAACAGCGCAGCCGTTGACGTCAGAACGGCCTGGTCCGCCACCGGGCAGGCCTGTGGTCCACTCGTCGGGATCTGGCCGCCGATCAGCACGTTACCGCCAGGGCGGACGGCGCGCGGTCGCACGAACAGGTGAGCGTCGTGCCCTGCGAGATCGCTGACCACGGCATGCAGATTTCCGGTCGGGGTGTTGACGTAACCGACCATCCGTCCGTGTTCGTTGATCCTTGTTACCTGACCCGCGAGCGGTCCGACATCGATCACTTCGTTGGCGGCTGTCCATGCCACGGCGTGATTCTCGTGCGGCGCAGCCGGCGATGTGAGGGTACCGACGATCTGGCCCCGGTTGTTGATGTCCGATGCGCTGGTGTCGGGGTTGCCCAGGGAAGGCAGCTCCGTCTTGGTCCCGCGATACCAGCGGACCGCGCGGCTCGGGGTCACCGAGTAGTCGATCAGTACGACCTCGCCCCGGTCGTTGAGGTCGACGGCAGTGCCGACACCCAGGTCGGCGTAGACGCCGCCGGTCAGCAGGAAGACGTGCCAGCCCGAACCGGGCACGTTCAGCGAGCCGAGAACCTGACCTCTGTTGTTCACCCTGATGGCCACGGCCGTGCCCGGATCGCCGAACGTCGGCTCGAGTCTCACCAGGCGACCTCGCCGCCACAGCGCCGCGCCCTGATCCTGCCCGTCCGGACTCACCAGACCGCCGACGATGTCGCCGTGGTCGTTGAGCGCGTTGGCGTAGGCGCGGTTGCCCTGTGCGGGCAGTTCGGTGAGGATGCCGCCATGCCACCAGAAGACGTGCTGGCCGTCGTCGTCATGGCCGGCGAGAGAGCTTTGGCCGATGACATCGCCCCGGGCGTTGATGGCGGTCGCCGTCGCGGAGCTGCCGCCCAGCGTCCCGAGGTCGGTGAGCGTGCCGTGGCGCCATAGGGCCGCATGAGTGTGTAAGTCGTCGATGGCGATCGAGCCGACGATGTCGCCGTGGTCGTTGATCGCAGTGGCGGCGCTGCCCGTGCCGGGAGCGAGATCGGTCATGACGCCGTCGCGCCAGCGAAACCCGTGCGATGACCCGTCGGCGCTCTGGCTGACCCCGACGATTTCGCCTCGGTTGTTCAGTCCGATCGGATTCGCTTCCGCGCCGCCCAGGGTCCCGAGGTCGTACCAAGGCGTCGGCGTCGGTGACGTCGCTTCGACCGATGGAGCGGCGAGCTCGGCTCCGGCTGGCGGGGGCGCGACCAACATCCATCCGGTCAGCAATCCCGTCGTCACCGCGGAAAGGCGTACGGCGATCGCGCGATGTCGTTTGAGCATTGTGCACCGTCCTTTCATGTCGCGCTCAGACAACTGGATTGCGGCCGTACCCGTAGGTGCCGAAGGTCCCGGTCAGGGACCGGGGGATTTCAGATGGAGTACGGCTTTGAAGTCGCCCTCGTCGAACTCAACGACATCCGACTGCCCGACACTGTGAAACGCGCCATGGCCCGTCAGGCCGAGGCCGAGCGGGAAAAGAGAGCGAAGATCATTGACGCGGAGGGCGAGTCGTTGGCAGCAGCCGCCCTGGGCGACGCCTCCGACACCATGATGGCGCACCCCCTCGCCTTGCAGCTACGCAACCTGCAGTCCCTGGTCGAGATCGGCGTTGACAAAGAACACCACCGTCGTCTTTCCCGCACCGCTGACGAGCACCATCGGAGAGCTTGGCGCCTTCCTCGCCCACGAAGCAGCCGCAGCCGCACCCCGCGCGGCAACCCCTGCCGTCACACCGCTTCCCGCCGAGGCCGCCAGCGCGCCGGCGATGACAGCGGTCAGCCCGGCCGCGAGGTGGCCGCCGAGGGCGACGGTGAACACCGGACCGGCATCCGGATCGGCAGCCCGAACAGGTCACCGGCGAGCATCGCGGCCCACCGGGGACCGGTCCGGGACCATGACGCGACGCCGCAGGGCCGTGGCACGGCGGACGGTGAGCAGGCTGACGCCGATGCGGATCAGGCTGGCGGTGACGGCGACCAGCCCCAGCGGCTGCACCGGAGCGCCCGAGCAGAGATAGACACCGACGATGGTCACGTCTCCGACGACGACCAGCCCGGCCACGGCGAGCACGGTAGCCGCGGCGCGGCTGGCGCTGGCCTCGGGCAGCCACCGCATCATGCGGCCGGTGGTGGCGAACGTGATCGCGGCGGCGGCCAGGCCGGCCGCGGCCAGCGGGACGACCGGAATCGCGGCGATCAGCGCGATCAGGCCGCCGCGCTGCGGCGCAGGGTGCAGCAGGAACAACCACCAGATGCCGACCATGGGACCGGTGGCCACGAACCAGGCGAGAACCCGCCGGGCGTACGCGATGGTCAGCTCGGCGGCGAAGGCGTCGGCAACGGCCGCCGGGGTGCCGAACCGGGCGATGGCGACGGCCACCGCGTCCTCGGCCGGCAGCCCGGCCGTGATCTGGTCGGCAACCGCCTCATCGAGGCCGTCCCGGAGCTCGGTGAGGATCCTCGCCCGCCGCCGGGACGGACCATGCAGGCGCGCGGCGATCTCGCCCAGGTACGCGTCGAGGCGTGCCCGCGTGGCGGCCGGCGGGGGGCTCATGCCGGCGCCGGTCGGGGCGGGGTGGACAGCACGGCCGCCACAGCGGCGGAGAACTGATCCCACACGGCCCGGTGCTCACCGAGCGCGGCGTGACCGGCCGGGGTGAGGTGGTACGCGCGACGCCGCCTGCCGCCCACGGTGTGCCAGTCGCTGGCGATCAGGCCGGCCCGCTCGAGGCGGTGCAGCGCCGGGTAGACGGTCCCGGTCGGCAGGTCCAAGGTGCCGCTGCTGCCGGAGCGCAGCGCCTCGATGACCGCGTACCCGTGCTGCGGGCCTGGTTCCAGGACGGCCAGCAGCAGCGCGTCGAGGTGGCCTTTGAGCAGCTCTGGTCGCATCGGCAGCACGGACGCTCCCCTCTCGTCGGGCTTGCCGAGTTTCCCTCGACGTGCCTACTGTAGCGTCACAATACTTTGTGACGCTATCTATGAGGTGCGCGATGGAGACTCACCCGTTGATCGTGGATCTGACCGAGGCAGGCGCCTGTGGCCGGGCGGTCGTGGGAGGCAAGGCGGCGGTCCTGGGTGATCTCCTGGTCGCCGGGTTCGCGGTCCCGGCCGGCGTCGTCGTGCGGGCGAGCGCCCGCGGAGATCCCGGGCTGGGCGAGCTGCTGACCGCGGCGGCGGGCCGGCTGGGTGCGGACCGGTTCGCGGTGCGGTCGTCCGCGGCGGGCGAGGACCTTCCGGACGCCTCCTACGCCGGGCTGTACGAGACCTATCTCGACGTGCCCGCCGTCGACCTCGGCGACGCGGTGCGCCGGTGTTTCGCCTCGGCCGATGCCGACCGGGTGGCCGGCTACCGGCAGCGGCATGGCGGCGCCGGTGGCCCGATGGCCGTGCTCGTCCAAGAGATGGTTGACCCGGTCGCGGCCGGAGTGGCGTTCACCGCGCACCCGGTCACCGGCGCACGCGAGCAGACGATCGTCGCCGCCGTGCCGGGGGTGGGCGACCCCCTCATGTCCGGCGCGGCGACGGGCGAGGAGTGGACCGTCACCGCCGGCGTGGCTGCGCCGACCCGGGCGGGCCCGACCCCCGTGCTGAACGCCGACCGGGCGAGTGCGGTCGCCGCCCTGGCCGGCCGGGTCGCGGACCGTTACGACCGGCCGCAGGACGTCGAGTGGGCCATCGATCGCGCCGGCCGGCTGTGGCTGCTGCAGGCCAGGCCGATGACGGCGCTGCCGGACCCGGTGTCGTGGACACCGCCGGGGCCGGGACTGTGGATGCGCAACTTCCGGCTGGGGGAGTGGCTGCCCGAGCCGGTGACCCCGCTCTTCGCCACCTGGCTGCTGCCCATGCTGGAGCACGCCTACCTCGACGGCATGCACGGCAGCGTCGGAGTCAGGGTGCCGTTCCGCTGGGCCCTCGTCAACGGCTGGTACTACAACGCCACCCCGATTCCGTCGCCCGCGCTGCTGGCCCGCGTGCTGACCCATGGTCGGCGCCGCGCCGTCAGGGTGCTTTACCACGCCCTCATCCAGGTCGGCCGGAACCCGGCCGCCGCCGATCGCGCCGTCCTGGCTGACCTCGCCCGCCAGTGGCGCGACCATCAGGCACCCCGCTACCGGCACCTCATCACCGAAGCCGAGGCCGAAGCCGAGGTCGAAGCCGATCCACGGCGCCTGATCGCGGTGGTCGACCGGCTCGGCCGCGAGGCGGGCATCAGCCTGTGGTACCTCGCGATTGTGGGCGGATCGGCGTGGAAGATGGAGGCCTGCCTGACCCGCTTCGTCCGCAAGCACCTCGCCGAGGTCGTGCCCGACTCGGCCGGCGGCGCGCAGGTGCTGCTGCGCGGGCTGCCCGGCACCGAACCCGTCACGGCCGGGCATGCCGTGCACAGCATGGACTGGTACCACCCGACCGCCGGTGAACTTCCACCGCCAGCGTTCGCCGCCGGTGACCGGCACACCGAACTCGCCGCGCACCGCGACACAGCCGATCAGCGCTGCGCAGCGGCGCTCGCCGACCGGCCCGGGCTGCTCACCCGCTACCGGCACCTGGTCGAGGTCACCCAGCGCTATGCGGTGATCCGGGAACAGCAGGCCCGGGAGCTCACCCTGGCCTGGCCGGTGCTGCGCTCGTGTGCACGCCGGCTCGGCGCGCACCTCGCCGACGCCGGCCTGGTCGGCGTGGCCGACGACGTGTTCTTCTGCACCCGCACCGAGCTCGACGCCGCCCTCGCCGGGCACACCGCACCGCTGACGGCGGCGGTGGCCGAACGCCGCCGCATCTGGGAACGGCAGCGGCGGCTGCCCGCGCCGCTGACCATGGGCCGCCCGCCCCGGCTCGCCGGCGACGTGATCGAACGCATGGTCCAGCAGGCCCGCGGCCCGGCAGACGCCCACGCCGCGATCGTCGGGCACCCGGCCTCCGCCGGACAGGCCACCGGCCTCGTCCGCATCCTCACCGGTCCGGCCGACTTCGCCAGCCTCGTTCCGGGCGACGTCCTGGTCGCCCCGGCCACCACACCGGTCTGGATCCCATTGTTCGCCCGCGCCGCAGCCGTGGTCACCGATGGCGGCACCCTCGCCGCCCACGCCTCCCTCGTCGCCCGCGAGTACGGCATCCCCGCCGTCGTCGGCACCGGCAACGCCACCCGACGGTTGCGCAACGGACAACGTGTCACCGTCAACGGCACCGCCGGCACCGTCACCGTGCACGACCAGACTGGTGGCGAGCGTGAGCAGTTGGCTGACCAGCAGCAGTTGCACGGGTCGGTCGAATGAGGGCGATCTGAGCGATGGTCGTTCTCCTGCCGCCTCCCGTACGGGGGGTCTTCGGCACGGCGGCGCTCGGCCGGTCGCACCCGGCCGTCATCGCCCGTTCCCGCTGCTCGCGTGGGGCTCCGACGAGATCGCCCGCTGGCTCCCGGCGGCGCCACCGCGACGAGGTCACCCTAGACTGACCCCGCCTTCCTGACCGGTTGGAGCAGCTCATGACGGAGACACCAGACGAGACGGCCAAGGTTCTGCGCGCCTGGGAGAAAGGCGCGCCGAGCTACGACAAGCAGATTGCCTTCCTCGAGAAGATCTGGTTCGGCGGTGGCCGGGAGTGGCTCGGCGCCCGCGCCCAGGGCCGGGTCCTGGAGGTCGGGATCGGCACCGGCCGCAACCTGCCGTACTACCCGGCCGACGCCACGATCACCGGGATCGAGCTGAGCCCGGCGATGCTGGCCATCGCCGCGCGCCGCGCCGCCGACCTCGGCCGCGCCGCCGACCTGCACACCGGCGACGCCCAGGCCCTGCCGTTTCCCGACAACGCGTTCGACACGGTGCTCTGCGCGCTGTCGCTGTGCACGATCCCCGATCCGGCCGCCGCGATCGGGCAGATGAAACGGGTGCTCTTGCCCGGCGGGCGGCTGCTGCTGGTCGACCATATCGCCAGCACCTGGCCGCCGATCCGCGCCGCGCAGTGGCTCCTCGAGCGACTGACCATCCGCACTGCCGGGGAGCACTTCACCCGTCGCCAGCTGCCGCTCGTGCGCGCGGCCGGGTTCGACATCGTGGAGGTCGAACGGCTGAAGGCCGGCACCGTCGAACGCATTTTCGCCCGCATACCGCTCAGCGACTGACATTCCCGCCGAGCGCCGGAGGACACCTCATCGTGAAACCTCAGGTGCGCGGGGCCGGCTCGGCAGCAGGTTCCTGCTGATCGGCCGGTACGGGGATGACGACGACGGGGCACGGGGCCTTGCGGATGCATTCCTCGCTGACCGAACCGAGCACGGTGTGCCGGATCCGGCTGTGCCCATGGCTGCCCAGCACCAGCATGTCGGCCGTGCGTCCGGCCGCGCTCAGTACATCGGCGGGGCGGCCCTCGATGACTTCTGCCGCGACCGGCAGGTGGGAGCCGTTACGGGCGATGAGTTGCTTGATCTCGCGGTCGAGCATGCGGCCGGCGCTTTCGGCTTCCTCCTGCGGCCGGGTGGCGGCGACCGGGCCGTACTCCATGCCGTCCCAGGACCAGGCGGTGACCGCCTGCACCGCGCCGCCGCGGGTGGCGGCCTCGTCGGCGGCCCACCGCAGGGCGCGCCGCCCGCCTTCGGAGCCGTCGACTCCGACGACGATCAGATAGTTGCTGCTCATGACTCCTCCTCAAAACGGGTGAAGATGCCTGGGGCGGCATCCGGTTTCGGATGCCGCCCCAGGTTGGTTGCCGGGTTCACTTGAGCCAGGGGAGTTTCTGCACGATGGGCAGGCGGTTCCAGTAGGTGCCGAGGCCGAGGGTGTTGCCGGCGGCGGTGAGGGCGAGGACGGCGAGGATGCCGGCGTAGATGAGGTGGTCGTCCATGAAGGGGTTGTTCTCCGGGGGCAGCACGGCGGTCCACATCAGGACGAGCATCAGCGAGCCCGCGGCGGCGGCGATGCGGATGCCGACGCCGGCGATCAGGGCGATGCCGATCCCGGCGAGACCGAGCATGAACAGCCAGTCGGCCCAGGCGGCGCCGGCGAAGCTGTGGTAGAAGCCTTCGAAGGGTCCGCTGACGGCCTTGCCGAGGAATCCCTTGGTGGGGCTGCCGCCGTCGATCCAGGCGTTCGCGGCGGGGGTGGCGCGGCCGAGTCCGAACAGTTTGTCGAGGAAGGCCCAGAGGAAGACCCAGCCGAGGGCGAGGCGCAGACCGGCGAGCACGTAGCGGGTGGCCTTCTGGACGGTCGTCTCGGTGACGGCGTCGGTGGCCCGCGCGGCAGTGGTGGTGGTCCGGAGGGAGGCTGCGGGGTGGTGGGCGGCGGCGGTCATGGCTTCCACGTCCTTTCAGGATTCGTTCTGCTACCTCTATTCAGCCCGGTGGATGGCGCCGGATGGAGAGTCGGCGTACCGGTTGACGCGGGACCTTCGGCCCGTCTTCGCCCGGGACCCTTGCGAACTCCCGCTCACTCGTCTTCCGCCGGACGCAGCCGCCGCAGGGCAGGATCCGGTTCGGCACCGACCGGAGCGAGCCGCAACTTGGCATCCACCGCGACGACGCCGGCGGGACCGGCGAGGACCGGGTTGAGGTCCAGCTCGGCGATCTCGGGCAGGTCCTCGGCCAGGCGGCCCAGGCGCAGCAACAGGTCCTCGAGCCCGGCGGTGTCGACCGGCGGTTCCCCGCGATAGCCGGTGAGCAGCGGAGCACAGTGCAGGCCGCGCCACATCCGCCCGGCATCGAGGTCGGTCAGCGGCACGAGCCGCAGGACGCGGTCATCGAACAGATCGGTGCGCACGCCGCCGAGGCCCAGCAGGACCACGGAGCCGAAGAGTCGATCGTGCACGAGCCCCGCCACGAGCTCGACCGGCGCACTGACCTGCCGCTGCACGAGCACACCGGCGCCGGGGTGCCCGGCGGCCGCGACGGCCCCGTACGCCCCTCGCACGGCGTCCGCATCAGCGAGTCCCAGTCGTACGCCGCCGGTGTCACTCTTGTGCACGAGTGCCGGGTCGGCGGACTTCAGCACCACGGGATAACCGGCGTCGTCGGCCGCCCGGACCGCATCCTGGACCTGGTGGGCGATCGTGGCCGGCAGGATCGTGATGCCGTAGGCGGCGAGTATCGCGGCCGTGCGGTCGTACGGCTGCCAGCCGTCGCCCCCGGCCAGCGCTTCGCGGACCAGGGCGGCGGCACGCTCGGCGTCGACGCCGGTCAGCTCCGGCCGGCGTCCCAGGGGCTCCCGGCGCCACGCGGCGTAGGCGGCGGCGTGGGCGAGCGCGGTGACCGCGCGTTCTGGCAGGTCGAAGATCGGTACGCCGCGCTTGCCGAAGGCGGGCTGACCGGCCGCACCGACCAGAACGGCCGCGACCGGCAGTTCCGGGTGGTCGTCGACGATGGGGCCGAGCGCGGCGAGGATCTCCGCGGGGCTGTTGGCGCGGGTGCCGATGACGATCAGTAGCAGGGCATCGACGGCACCGCTGCCCGCCACGGTCGCGGCGGTGGCGGCGAAGGCGGCCGGCGAGGCACCGGCACCCAGATCCACCGGGTTGTCGATGCCGGCCGCCCCGGGTGCCACCTTCGCGAGCGCGGCGGTCACGGCGGCGCTCAGCGGGGGCACCTGGAGTCCGTGCTGTTCCGCCGCGTCCGCGGCCAGCACGTTGAGGCCACCCGCGTTCCCGACGATCGCGAGGCGGGATCCCGCGGCCAGGGGCTGATCGGTCAGTATGCGCGCCGCGTCGAGCAGCTCGCCGAGGGTGTCGGTGCGGATGACGCCGGCCTGGGCGAACAGCGCGTCCACCGTGGCGGCCGGCGCCGCCGCGGCGGCCGTGTGCGACGTGCCGGCGCGCTGACCGGCTCGGGTCCGCCCGCTCTTGATCGCCAGCACCGGCTTGCGCCGGGAGAGCGCCCGCACGGTACGGGCGAACTTGCGGGGGTTGCCGAACGACTCGAGGTACAGCGCCACAGCGTGCGTGGCCGGATCGTCGTACCAGTAGGCGATCAGGTCGTTGCCGCTGACATCGGCCTTGTTGCCGAGCGAAACCAGCGTCGAGATCCCGTACCCGTGCCGGTTCGCGCCGTCGAGCAGGGCGATCGCCACCGCGCCCGACTGAGCCGCGACCGCGAGACCACCGGCCGGTGGCACCGTGGGCGCGAAACTGGCGTTGAGCCGGACCAGGGGGTCGGTGTTGACGACGCCCAGGCAGTTCGGACCGATCAGCCGGATTCCCTGGGTCCGGGCCAGCCTGAGCAGATCATGCTGACGGCGCCGCCCCTGCGGGCCGTCCTCACCGAAACCGGAGCTCAGCACGACCGCACCGCGCACCCCGACGGCGGCCGCGTCGGCCAGCACCGTGGTGACCTGGTCGGCGGGCACCGCGATGACCACCAGATCGACAGGGGGCGGCAGGTCTCGCACGCTGCGGTATCCGGCGACACCGTCCACCGATGCGCCCGCCCGGTTGACCGCGTACAGGCGGCCGGTGTAGCCGTACTCGCGGAGCGCCAGCAGCGTTTCATGACCCACGCCGCCCGGGCGGCGTCCGGCTCCCACGACCGCCACCGAGGCAGGGGAGAGCACCGGTCGCAGCGAGGCTCGCTCGGCGACGCGATCACGGACGTCGACGGCCAGTTGCACCGACTCGTCGGTGTTGGTCTTCAGCCCGACATCGACGATGCCGTCGTCAAACCTCGACCAGATGCGGCCGCTGAGATCGCGTGCTACCCGCAGCATGCGCATGTTGCCCGGCAGGACCTCGCCGATGAGCTCCGTGATGCCGTGCGTGTGCGCCCGGGCAGCGAGATGCTCCAGCAGCAGCGTGCCGATGCCCCGGCCACGGTGCGGGCCGGCTACGAAGACCGAGAACTCCGCGCGCCGGTCGGTCCCGCTCGTCCGTTCACACGACGCGACGCCGACCGGCGTGCCGGCCAGCGCGGCCACCACGGCGAGATGACGGTCGTCCGCCGGACGGCACAGCCGGTCCACCTCGGCGGTCAGTGTGCCGGACGAGGGCCGGGCGAAGAACCGCAGCCGCAGACTCTCCGGCGAGGCATCGGCGTAGAGGGCGGCGAGCCCGCCCCGGTCGCCCGCGCGGATCGGCCGGATCGTCACGATGCCGCCGTCCGCGGTGAGGGCATCGACCTCCGCCGGGTCACCGGTCGTGATCGCGAAAGTAGGCGGCAAGTCGGGGCCGGCGGACGTCATCGCGGCTGCGCCTCCTTCGCCGGCGACCGGGCGGTCAGCACCGGGCAGTCCGCGCGGACGACGACCACCGGGCAGGGCGCGTGGGCCGCCACGCGCCGGCTCACCGAGCCGAGCAGCAGACTGGCGAAGCCGCCGCGCCCCCGGCTGCCGACGACGAGCAGTTCGGTGTCCTCCTCCTCGGCGGCGGCGAGCAGCATCGGGGCCGGATTGCCGATGATCGTGTCGAGCTCGACCCGCAAGCTGGGAGCGACCGCCCTGGCCTGGTCCCGGGCGGCGGCCACGACGGCGTCAGCGAGCTGGCGGGCCACGTCGATGTACTCCGCGCCGGCGTCGTATCGGGCCGCCTCCCACTGCCAGTCGAAGGCATGCACGATGCGCAGCGGCAGACCGCGGCGCTGCGCCTCGCGGGCCGCCCACCGCACCGCGGCTTGACTCGCCGCCATGCCGTCGGTGCCCACCAGGATCTCCTTGGCTCTCATGGCCGGTCCCCTCTCGGCGGTTTCTCCGATCGTCATCCCGACCGATCCCGTGCCGAAAGTGCGACAGGACCCGTCCGGAGAGGCCGGAGGGCCCTGTCGCGGTCCACTGCCACCGAGAAGCGTCGGAGACGTACGGCAATGGTCGAAGGAGGCGTCATGAGAGCACTCGTCTACGGCGGCCCGGGACAGCGGTCCTGGACCGAGATTCCCGACCCGCGCATCCAGGATCCGAGGGACGCGGTCATTCGCGTCGACGCGGTCACCATCTGCGGCACCGACCTGCACATCCTCGGCGGAGACGTGCCGGAGGTGACCCCGGGACGGGTGCTGGGCCACGAGGCCGTCGGTACGGTCGTCGAGGTGGGTGCCGGCGTCAGCGGCCTGGCCGTGGACGACCGGGTGCTGGCGTCCTGCATCTCCGCCTGCGGGGTGTGCCGGTTCTGCCGTGAGGGCAGCTACGGGCAGTGCCTGGGTGGCGGAGGCTGGATCCTCGGCCACACCGTCGACGGCGTGCAGGCGCAGTACGCCCGCATCCCGTTCGCGGATCTGTCCACCTACAAGCTCCCGTCCTCGGTGCCGAACGAGTCCGCCGTCCTGCTCGCCGACATCCTGCCGACCTCCTACGAGGTCGGAGTGCTCAATGGGCGGGTTGGCCCCGGCGACACGGTCGTGGTGGTCGGCGCCGGCCCGATCGGCCTCGCCGCGATCCTCGGCTCCCGGCTCTACTCGCCGGCGCACATCATCGCGATCGACAAGGCGGAGAGTCGTCTGCAGGCCGCGAAGCTGTTCGGTGCGGACACGACCGTCATGGCGGATCAGGATCCCGCGGCGGTCGTCCGCTCGCTGACCGGCGGGCTCGGCGCCGACGTGGTCATGGAGGCGGTCGGCACGCCGGCGACCTTCGAGCTGTGCACCTCGCTGGTGCGCCCCGGCGGCCGGGTCGCCAACATCGGCGTGCACGGCAAGCCGGCCACACTGCACCTGGAAGACCTGTGGATCCGCAACGTCACGATCACCACGGGCCTGGTCGATACGTACTCGACGCCGAAGTTGCTCGACATGCTCGTCGCCGGTCAGCTCGACACCGGCCACATGGTGACGCACCGCTTCGCGCTCGACGACATCATGCGGGCGTACGACGTCTTCTCCCGCCCGGCACAGACGGGCGCGCTGAAGGTCGTGCTGTCGCGCTGAAATCCGTGGGGTCAGGACCGGGTCACCGGGCCTGACCCCTTGTCACTTGGCTGCCGGGAGGTGATCCACGGTGTTCGCTTTCACGCCCGGGGCAGGCCGGCGCGATGCGCGACAAAGGTCGAAGGTCCCCCTCAGGACGGTCCTTCGACGGTGCCCGGCCCGCGCGGGTCCGGCCTACGGTCCGGACATGCACAGCGAAGTGTCCGTTCCGCGGGATCTGCCGGTGATGGTCGGTGTCGATGGCTCCCGGTCGCATCTGTCGACCGTCGACCTGGGCGTCGCGGCGGCCGTGCGGCACCGCAGACCGCTGCTGATCGTCCACATCTGGCCCGGCCGCTATCTCGGCTCGCTGCGCCCGCGCACGCCGATACCCACCGAAGCGGACGGCCGGCACCTGCTGGAGATCGCCGCGCGCCGTGCCGAGCACATCGCGCCCGGCCTCGAAGTCTCCACCGAGCTCGTGAACGGCAGCGCGTCCGCCGTGCTCACCCGGCTCTCCGTTGACGCACGACTGCTGGTCATCGGGCACCGCGACGACGCGGCAAACCGGCAGAGCTGGGGCTCGACGGCGGCTTACCTGGCCCACCACAGCGCCTGTCCGCTGCTGGTGTATCGCGGCGGTACCAGCGAGCGAGGGCCGGTCGTGCTGGCGGCCTCGGCGCGCTGGACCGGCACCGCGACCGTTGCTTGCGCTTACGAGGAGGCGGCGCTGGCGGGTTCCCGGTTGGTGGCCGCGCATGTGTGGACCCCACCGGCGGCCCAGGACTCTGCCCCGCCGAAGCGAGCCGACGGTGTTGCGGCGGCTCGCGCCGAGGCTGACCGGTTGCTGACCGAGGCCCTGGCGGACTGGGCCGGCCTGTATCCTGAGGTGACCGTGGAACGTCTGCTGGTCAGCGAGGTGGACATCGCGTACACCGTGGACCGCGCCTCGCGCCGGGGCCGGCTGCTGGTCGCCGGGATCGGGCGGATGGGTCGTTTCGCGGAGCTGCTCTACGGCTCGCTGGGTTCGACGCTGTCGCCTCAGGCGGTGTGCCCGGTGCTGCTCGTGCCGCCTGGCTGGCATCCGCCGACGACGGCGAAACGACAGTCGGACGCGACCGCGACGCTGGCCGACCGGGCCTGATCGAGCCTGGCAGGCCATCTCCCGGTGCGGGCTAACCCTGTTCGGCCAGGACGTCGGCCAGGTCGCGTCGTGGGGTGGGGCGGCCCGGTTGGCCGTAGCCGATCCGCAGCGCCATCTGGGGGATGCCGGAGCGGTGCAGGGAGCGGCGCAGCTGGTCGCGGGCGGTCGGCACCTCGATGGGCTGGGAGAGCATCGAGGCGGCCAGGCCGGCGTCGGTCACGGTGAGCAGCACCCGTTGCAGGGCCTGGCCCGCCGTGATCTGGTCGGTGGGCCGGTCCCCGGCAGAGCCGAGGATCGCCACCAGTGGTTCCGGCTCGAAGTCGCGGCCCGGTGCCCGGCGCCGGTCGGTGAACGCCCGCTGGGGCAGCAGGTCCTGCGGCTCGGTGGCGGGTGCGCCGGCGGTGACCGGGACGCCGTCCGGTGCCTGATCGGCGTGCGTCCAGCCGGCCATCTCGGTCTGGTATTGCGGGTTGCGGCGCAGTACCCGGTCGGCGCTTTGCGCGATTTCCGCGAAGCCGGTGAGCGCGGTCATGCCGACGAGGAGGTCGAGCCAGGCCAGCTCCGCGCGGGCGGCCTCGATGAGCTGTGCCCGGACCGGGGAGGGCACGGGGTCCGGGAAGAACGGTTTGCGGTTGCTGTGCCGGTGGGGGATCGCCGCGAACAGGGCCTGTTCGGGGTAGGTCGCGGGCCGCGGGCTTCCCGGCGTCAGCCGGGCGATGACGTCGGGCCCGGTATCGCGGGGCAGCAGCGTGAGGTCGGCGGGTGTGCCCGCGTTCGTGAGTGCGAGGCGTGCGTTGAAGGTGGCGGCACCGCAGGCGATGTTTACGGCCCAGCCGGTGCTGTCGGCTACGGCCAGCTGCCGGGAGCGGTCGGCGAGTACCTCGATGGCGCCGTCGTGCAGGCGGAACCGCCAGGGCTGGCTGTTGTGCAGGGAGGGGGCGCGGATCGCGGCTGCCGCGGCGGCCCGCAGGTCACCCTCGTCGTAGCTCTGGGCACTCACGACGGCTCTCCTTCGCGACCGTGGACCGGCACGACGGCGACCGGGCAGCGGGCGCGGCGTGCGACGGTCAGCGGCACGTCCCCGGTGTGGGAACGGCCCAGCGGGCCTCGGTGCCGGTTGCCGATCACGAGCAGGCGGGCGCCGCCGGCGGCCCAGATCAGGCCGGTGCCGACAGCGCCGTGCAGCACCGTGCTGCGTACGTGTACCTCGGGATACTTCTGCTTCCAGGGCTCGATCTCGGCTCGCAGCAGGTCCATCGCGGCGGCGAGGTCGCCGGCGCGGGCGACGCCCGCCGAGCGGTCGGCCTCGGTCACGCGTACGGCGGTGACCGGCAGGCGGTGCTGTTCGGCGTACTCGAAGGCGTACTCGACCGCGGCGCGCCCGGCGGGGTTGGCATCGACGCCTACCAGCACCTGGCCGGCGAAGGAAGCGTTGTGGTCGTCGGGGCCGGGGCGGGCCACGATCACCGGGCAGTGCGCCTGCCGGATCACCCGCCGCACGGTGGAACCGCCGCCACCGGCGCCGATCACCAGCATGCTCGCGCCCACTGAGGCGTCCACCAGGGCCGTGCCCGGGTCTCCGGAGAGGATGCGCAGGGAGACATTGCGGTTGCCCAGTTTGGTGCGCGCGGCGGTGACTGCCCGGGCCAGGGGTGGGTCGATGAGTTCGACCTGCGCCATCGGTGGCGTGCCGGGCTGCCGGGCCAACGGTGAACCCGGCGGGCAGGCGTGCAACAGCACGAGGCGCGACCCGGTTCGGAGCGCCTGCTCACTCGCCCAGGCGAGCGCGTGCCCACCACCTGCGCCGCCCAGGCCGACAGCCACTGTGCGGGTCATGATGATCACCTACTTGTCGACCTGAATGACATCGCCGGGGTGACGGCGGGGAGCTGCGGGCAACGGCACTGCGGCGTCGCTGTAGCCGAGCCGGACGATCAGGTAGGGCTCGCCGACCTCGGCGAGCAGGTCGCGCAGCAGCCGGCGGGGCCATTCGACCTCGATCGTGTCGCTCAGCGGCGCCGTGGCGAGCCCGTCCGCGGTGGCGGTGAGCAGCAAGGCCGACATCGCCTCGCCGCCGCGCAGCAACTCGGCGGGCTGGTCGGTGAGGCCGAACAGCACGACGTAGGCGGCGCCGAGGTCGAAGCCGTCGCCAGCGGCCAGGCCGGCCGTGCCGCCGGGCGCGTAATCCCGTACCGGGACCCGCCGGGGCGCCAGCTGGACCGCCGTGGCCGCCGGCACGCCGTCGCCGCTGCCCTCCGGGCGGTTGGTCCAGTGTTCGAGTTCGGCCCGGTAGGCCGGGTCGCTGGTTTCGGCGTCGGCGGCGCGGCTGGTCGAGGTGGCGAGCATCGGCATCTGGTCGCGGCGCACCACGTGCAGGTATGCGCCCTCGGCTTCCACGACCTGCCGTAGTTCGACCAGCAGCTTCTCCGGGACCGCGCGGTCGCCGAAGGCGCGCCGGTCGGTGCGGCGGGCGGGGATCGCTGCCGCCAGCCGTTCGGCCCGCTCGCCGGCCGGCCCGATCCCGGCCACGGTGATCCGTGCCAACAGGTCCGCGTTGCTGCTGTCGGGTAGGCGTTCGACGCCCACGGTCCACCTGTCGGCCTCGAGGGTCACCCGGGCGTGGTGCAGGGCGGCGCCACAGCTCAGCATGAGCAGGCGGCCGCCCGGGTCGGTGGCCCGCAGGGCACGGTCACGGTCGGCGTACAGCTCGAGCGTCTCGCCGGTGATCTGCCAGCGCCACGGCTGGGTGTTGAAGACGGACGGCGCGTGCAGCGCCGCGCGTGCCGCGGCCTCGAGGGCAGCGACCGCGCGGGACCGGGCCGGGTGGTCGGAACGTGCGGTCATGGCGGGAACCTCCTTGGTATCCCACCACCGTGCCGGTCGGCCGGCGGCTCTGTTCAGGGCCGAAAGTCCCTTATCCGGCGGTCACCCGGTCGGCGGCACCGCCTCGGTGCGTTAGCCCCTGGTGTGACGGGACGTTGGACCCTTGGCCGAGGGCCGTTCGCAGGATAGGAAGAGCATATGATCCGTGTTTTTCTGCTCGATGACCATGAGATCGTCCGTCGTGGGCTGGTTGATCTGCTGCAGGCCGCCGGTGATATCGAGGTGGTCGGTGAGTCGGGCCTGGCGCAGGAGGCGACCCGGCGTATCCCGGCGTTGCGGCCTGATGTGGCGGTGTTGGATGCCCGGTTGCCGGACGGTAGTGGCATTGATGTGTGTCGTGATGTGCGGGCGGTGGACTCGTCGATCAAGGGGTTGATTCTGACCTCGTACGAGGATGATGAGGCGTTGTTCGCGGCGATCATGGCGGGGGCGGCGGGTTATGTGTTGAAGCAGATCCGGGGGACGGATCTGGTTGATGCGGTGCGGCGGGTGGCTGCGGGGCAGTCGTTGCTGGATCCGGCGGTGACTCAGCGGGTGTTGGAGCGGATTCGTAAC